>JANQHU010000159.1 GCA_028282485.1 Bacillota bacterium | reverse complement strand
CATTAGTATTAATCTGGGAATTGATTTTGATACCCTGGTGATCACAGGACCCAACACCGGAGGGAAGACCGTTAGTTTAAAAACCTTGGGCTTGTTAACGTTGATGGCTCAAGGAGGTTTACAGATTCCGGCTGCTCCAGAGTCAGAGATCGGCATTTTTAGTAAAGTTTTCTGCGAACTAGGTGACGAACAGAGTATTGAACAGAGCCTTTCCACTTTTTCTTCCCATATGACCCAGATTATTAAGATTCTAGCGGCGGCCGATGGGGAAGATTGTTTGGTGCTCATGGATGAATTAGGGGCTGGCACCGATCCTACCGAAGGAGCCGCCTTAGCTATGAGTATTTTAAGCCATTTGCATGGTTTGGGAGTGCGGACCCTGGCCACCACCCATTACAGCGAGCTTAAAGCCTTTGCTTACGAAACTCCCGGGATCCAAAATGCAGCAGTGGAGTTTTCTTTAGAGACGCTTCAGCCAACTTATCGGTTAACCATTGGCTTGCCCGGCAGTAGCCAGGCTTTTCAGATTGCCTCTAAGTTAGGCTTGCCAGAATTTTTAATTGAGCATGCCAAAGACTATATTTCGGTAGAGAATGCTAAAGTGGAAGAGATGCTCCGGGCCATTGAGGCTGATCGCAAACAAGCCCGGGACGATCGGCTTTTGGGGGAAGCAGCCCGGGCTCGAGGAGAGAATTATCAATCCCAGTACGAAAGCGAGCTGGAGAAATTACAACGAGAAAAAGCGGCCATAATTCGGGAGGCTAAGGCCGAGGCTCGTAAAATGCTGCTTGAAGCCCGGCGGGAGAGTGAAAATCTGCTCCGTTCCATCCGGGAAGCCCCCCCAGAAGAACTGAATCAGCTCGTGAACGATGCCCGGAAAAAGCTTACTACTAAATTAGATAATTTGGATCAAGAATTAGCCGGAGCAAGGGAGCAGAAAACGCCTACTACTTCCATCTCGAAAGAGACTTTTCAAGCAGGTCTCAGGGTCAAGGTGAAGTCTTTAAACCAAAAAGGGCATATTATTTCCGTTAATCGGGCGGAGGCTTTAGTACAATTAGGTGTTCTCAAAATGAACCTACCTTTGAGTGATTTGGAAATAATTGCCGAGCAGAAAGTTAAGGTAATTAATCAGAATCGTACTAGTAAAGCGGGCCTGACCACTGCCCAAAGAGTAACTACTGAAATTAGTTTACGGGGGCTGACGGTAGATGAAGCTTTATATCAGTTAGAGAAATATTTAGATCAGGTAGTTTTAGCGGGCTTAACCAAGTTTCGGGTCATTCACGGCAAAGGTACCGGAGCCGTGCGTCAGGCCGTGCATAATTACTTGAAAGGAAACCCACAAATTAAAGCGTTTTATTTTGCCCAGCAAAACGAAGGGGGCCTGGGAGCCACCGTGGTCGAAATCTAAAGAGATCAAGTAGCCAATTGTCTTTGTAACAATTTTTTAACCTAATTGCAACAATTAAGTTATTGTGATATTTCCAAAAAAATGATAATATAAATAACATAACAGATAAATAAATTACTAGATATATTTAGAGAAAAATTGTTGGTTAAATTTTGGTTAAATAAAGAGGATCTTTTTAGGGGGTAAATAATATGCATGAGAGAGATGGTTCGAAGATTTATTTTTTTAATGGTTTGGCAAATATTGCTCCGGATGGTAGCCAGGTAGTAGTCGAAGTCTGTACCGA
>JANQHU010000162.1 GCA_028282485.1 Bacillota bacterium | reverse complement strand
AATTATAAAGCTTGCGGCGAATCTTTGGAAGAGTTGTTTATTGCAATTAAAGAAAAAAATTATGAACAGTACCAAAAAAGTTATAATATTTTGGAAGATATTATGGCTAAAAGTAAAATTTATAATAAGAGAACTCGATTGTTAATTAGATTACAAGAAATAGCCCCTACCTGGGCAACGGCTATAAAAAAAAGAGATGGAATTCATGGGAGTAGCTTGCTCCCGGAAAATATTCAGTTAGCCTGGAAATGGCGTCAGCTAAGTAATCAAATTAATAGAATTGATAGTTATGATCCTAACCAGATTCAGAAAGAATTAAGAAAAATAAATGAAGCTTTAATGGATAATGCTCAAAGATTAGCCAATGAAAAAGCCTGGTATCACAATATTAAAAATAAAACTTCAGAACAAACCCAGGCGATTGAAGGCTGGCGGCAAACAATAAGGCAAATCGGTAAAGGAACAGGAAAAAATGCTCCAATTTTACAACAAAAAGCTCGCGATTTAATGCCTCTTTGCCAGACTGCCATTCCGGTTTGGATCATGTCTTTAAATCGGGTGGCAGAAAATTTTGATCCGCAAAAAAATAAGTTTGACGTTGTAATTATTGACGAGGCTAGTCAAGCCGATATTTTGGGACTTGCAGCCATATATTTAGGCAAAAAAGTAATTGTGGTTGGTGATGATCAACAAGTAAGCCCTGAATCTGTGGGAATAAAAAATGAAGAAATCCAGGCGTTAATTGCTCAATATTTAGATGGTATTCCTAATAAACATTTATTTAATGAAAAAACTTCAGTTTACGATCTGGCAAAAATGTCTGGATTTAAGCCTCTAATGCTTCGAGAACATTTTCGATGTTTACCGGAGATAATTGAGTTTAGCAATCGATTGTCTTATAATGGTAAAATAAAACCCTTGAGAGATACTTCGGGAGTAGGTATCAAGCCGTCAGTAATTTCTATTAGAGTTGCAAATGCTTCTAGGTGGGAAAAAGTGAATAAATTAGAGGCTGAATATATTGCGGCGTTAGTCTGTGCCTGCGCGGAAGATGAGGCTTATCGTGGCAAGACTATCGGGGTGATTTCTTTATTAGGAAATGAACAAGCTTTAGAGATTGATAAGTTACTACAAACTAATTTAGAACCTAAAGAATATGAAGAACGGCGCATCCAATGTGGTAAGGCATCTCAATTTCAAGGTGATGAAAGAGATGTAATATTTTTAAGTATGGTAGCAGGGCCTAATGAAAAAGGGGGTCCATTACGATTGTTGAGTGAGGATGGTAATAACGATCTTACTCGAAAAAGATATAATGTTGCAGCAAGTAGAGCTAAAGATCAAATGTGGGTAGTGTATTCATTGAATCCGGAAATCGATCTGAAACCTGATGATATTAGACTAAGATTGATTAAACATGCTATGAATCCTCAATTGATGAAAAATGAAGAGAAAGTTAAGAAAACTGAGTCAGAATTTGAAAAAGAAGTCATGAAGAGACTTTTAAATCAAGGTTATCAGGTAATTCCTCAGTGGGAAGTGGGAGCCTATCGTATTGATATGGTGGTTGAAGACGGTGAGCGGCGTCTGGCTTTAGAATGTGATGGGGAGAAATGGCATACTCAAGACGAATTGCCAAATGATTTGAAAAGACAAGCCATACTGGAAAGATTAGGATGGAAATTTATTAGAATTCGCGGTAGTGCTTTTTATCGTAATCCAGAAAAGACTATGCAATGGGTTTTTGAAGAATTAGTTAGTTACGGAATTAAACCGAATTTCAACTTAACGGAAACTGCGGCAAATACAGATGATGATTGTACTAATGAAATAATTGAACGTATTAAAAGGAGAACTGAAAAGATTATCAGGGAATGGCGAGGCGAACCAGATTTAAAAGATGGGATGGTTGAGACAAAAAACAATTTACAAAGACAAGAAGAAATAACTTATGATATTAAAATTCTTGATAATATTAAAAATAATAAAAAAATTGATGAAAAAGATATTCCTCGAAAAATGGTTTTTAAAGCAATTGCAATTGATGAAATTCACGATCCGAATGATAATCAAGAAAAGGTTGTAAAAAAAGAACTTCAAAAACCTTTATTTGATTTTCGTAAGAAATAGGTTTATTATAAAATATTTTTTTGAGCCGTTGACATCCAGTTTTTTAATCAAGAATTTCTATATTAAAACCCGATTATTAATGCTAAAATAGAAAGAGATTACCGCGGTCAATTAAAAGCAATTTAGATCTGAAAAAGAAAGAAGTGAGCACCAAGCTATGGAATTAAAAAAATTACCGATTGGTATTGATGATTTCGAGGAGTTAATTAGGGATAATTATTATTTTATAGATAATTCTTTATTAATCAAAGAACTGCATCAAAATGGTGCTAAAGTAACTTTAATCACCCGCCCGCGGCGTTTTGGGAAGACTTTGAACCTGAGTATGATTAAATATTTTTACGATCTTCGAGCTGCTGAAGGGATAAAGCTATTTGAGAATTTGGCGGTTTTGGGGGATGAGAAGCTAAAGCAAGAGTCAGGCCAATATCCAGTAGTTTTTTTTAGCTTGAAAGGGCTAAAAGATATTGATTGGGAGAATACTTACGAGGGCCTTAGCTTAATGATGCAGCATCTTTATAAAGAATATCAAGAAATAGTAGCCATTCTAGATGAAGGAGATCGAGAATATTATCAGAAGATTCGGCTGGGGAGGGCTTCTAAAAAAGAATTAGAAGTATCCTTAAAGTATCTCACCGAATATTTGGAAAAGTACTATCAGCAAAAAGTAATTGTGCTGATTGATGAGTATGATACGCCAATTATTAACGGCTATATTTATAAATTTTTTGAACCAGTAATTAACTTTATGCGTAACTTTTTGACGGAGGCTTTAAAAGGCAATGAGAGCCTGAAATTTGCCGTGATCACCGGAATTACCCGGGTGAGTAAGGAGAATATCTTTAGCGGGCTGAATAATCCTAAAATAGCGACAGTCATGGATGGAGCTTACGAGGATAAATTTGGTTTTACCGAAGAAAAAACCGAGCAGATGTTAGCATATTATCAGTTAGAGGAGAAGCAGGAGGAGGTAAGAGCTTGGTATAATGGTTATCAGTTTGGCAAAGCCCGAGTCTATAATCCCTGGAGTATTATTAATTATATAGCAGATGGGGGAAGAAAGGCGAAAGCCTACTGGGTGAATACCAGTTCCGACAGTTTAATTAAAGATCTATTAAGGTTAAATATGGCGGAGCTGAAAGAAAGTTTTGCTCGGTTAATTCGGGGGGAAAAGATCAAAACTAGCTTCAACGATAATATTGATTTTAATATTTTAAAGGCGCAAAAAGAGAATATTTGGACGCTTTTTGTCCAGAGTGGCTATTTAAATGTGGTCGCAGTGCAGCGGGAGGTTTTATTTCATGACGAATTAGGGGAAGTAATCGAAGACCAATATTACTTACAGATTCCTAATAGTGAAGTGAGGAGTTTATATTTAAATATTTTTCGCCACTGGTTTACCGAGAGTGTTGGTAATGAACTAGTGATGGAGCTGTTACAAGAACTTACCACTGGCGATTTGACAGAATTTAGCGAACTTTTTAGCGAAATGGCGGCCAAGTATTTTAGTTACTATGATGTGACCGAATCTAAAGGAGAAGAGTTTTACCACGCCTTTGTCTTGGGTTTATTTGTCAATTTAATTGGGCAATACCGGGTGGAAAGCAACCGGGAGATCGGCTACGGCCGCAGTGACTTATTATTAATTCCCCGAGACAGCAGTAAAAGAGGCTTGATTATGGAACTTAAGAAGCAGGGAGCTAAGGAAAAGGATTTGCAAGAAACCGTAGCCAGTGCCCTGCAGCAGATCGAGAACCGGAAATACCGCCTCGAGCTAGAAAAGGCTGGGGTTAGCGAGATAATGGAATTGGGGATCGGTTTTCGGGGCAAGGAGTGCATAGTAGTTTTTCGGTGAGTTTTAATTTAAATTAATTAACGAAAGTAGTGATTAACCAGCTATGGAATTCAAAAAATTACCCATCGGTATCGATGATTTTAAAAAGATAATTTTAAATAATTACTATTTTTTGGATAATTCTAATTTGATTAAAGAGTTAAATTATAATGGAGCTGAGGTAACTTTAATCACCCGTCCGCGGCGTTTTGGGAAGACTTTGAACCTGAGTATGATCAAGTATTTTTACGACATACAAGAAGCCGAGGGTCGAGAGCTGTTTCAAGGGTTAGCCATTGCTGAAAATGAACTAATTGAGGAGTCGGGCAGTTATCCGGTGGTCTTTTTTACCCTAAAAGGAATTAAGGAGACTAACTGGCAGGATAGTTATGAAGGCATTAAATTATTAATGCAAAAAGTATACGATGATTACGATTTTGTCCGAGAAAAATTATCACCCACCCAACAAAATTATTTTCAAAAAATCTTAAGGGGTGAAATGAGTAAAAAGGAATTAGAAATCTCTTTAAAAAACCTAACGGAGTACTTGGAAAAATACTATGGCCGCAAGGTAATCGTTTTACTGGACGAATACGACACGCCGATAATTAGCGGTTATATCAATAAATTTGTTGAACCGATCATTAACTTTATGCGTAACTTTTTGACGGAGGCATTAAAAGGTAACGAGAGCCTCAAATTTGCCGTAGTCACCGGAATTACCCGGGTGAGTAAGGAGAATATTTTTAGCGGACTAAATAATCCTAAAATAGCGACAGTTATGGATGAGGCTTACGGGGATAAATTTGGTTTTACCGAAGAAAAAACCGAGCAAATGTTAGCATATTATCAGTTACAAGAGAAGCAGGAGGAAGTAAGAGCTTGGTATAATGGTTATCAGTTTGGCAAAGCCCGAGTCTATAATCCCTGGAGTATTATTAATTATATAGCAGATGGGGGAAGAAAGGCAAAAGCCTACTGGGTGAATACCAGTTCCGACGGGTTGATAAAAGATCTACTCCGGGTGAATCTTGCCGCTATTAAAGAAAACTTTGCTAAACTCCTCCGGGGTGAGACCATCGCAGTATTGCTCAATGAAAACATTAATTACGATATTTTAAAGACGAGTAAAGATAATCTCTGGAGCCTTTTTTTACATAGCGGCTACTTGAATTTGGTGGGGGAAAAAGTAGAAGAAGTAGGTGCAGGAAAGCGAAAGATGGTGATTCGGAGAGGAATTTTAGGAGTCCCTAACCAGGAGATATATACTTTGTATGACGACATTATTCGTCACTGGTTTGCTGAAAGTCTGGGAAGCGAAGTAGTAGCCCAGATGTTGCAAGAGCTGACCCGGGGGAGCCTAAAAATTTTCGGGCGAATCTTTCAGGAAATGGCGATAAAATATTTTAGTTATTACGATGTTGATACCAAAAAAGGGGAAGAGTTCTACCACGCTTTTGTCTTGGGTTTGTTTGTAAATTTAATTGGTGAGTACCGGGTGGAAAGTAACC
>JANQHU010000133.1 GCA_028282485.1 Bacillota bacterium | reverse complement strand
TCACAATCCCGGCTTACCCGGGGCAAACCAGAATTGCTTTGCGCAACTGCGGGATAATTGATCCCAAGAGTATGAATGACTATCTTACTTTAGACGGCTACCAGGCTTTAGGAAAGGCCCTTGAAACCATGACGCCGGAAGCAGTCATCGCTGAGTTGAAAAAGAGTGGCTTACGCGGCCGGGGCGGCGGCGGCTTCTTGACGGGTCTCAAATTTGAATTAGCCCGCAAGAGTGAGAGCGACCAAAAATATATTATCTGTAATGCAGATGAGGGCGATCCTGGGGCATTTATGGACCGCAGTATTTTAGAGAGTGATCCTCACAGTGTCTTAGAAGCCATGGCCATCGCTGGTTATACCATCGGAGCCAATAAAGGATATATCTATATTCGGGCCGAGTACCCCTTAGCCGTGCAACGTTTAGAGATGGCTATTGCCCAAGCCAAAGAATTAGGCTTACTGGGACAAAATATTCTGGGGAGTGACTTTAGTTTTGAATTAGCCATTCGTTACGGAGCTGGTGCCTTTGTTTGTGGCGAAGAGACTTCCTTAATTAACTCCGTCGAAGGCAAACGGGGCGAGCCTAATAATAAACCGCCGTTCCCTTCCGAAAAAGGACTCTGGGAAAAGCCGACCACCGTTAACAATGTAGAAACCTTCGCTAACATTCCGATCATCATTTTAAAAGGGGCCGACTGGTTTTCGGCCATTGGCACGGAAAAGAGCAAAGGGACTAAAGTTTTTGCCTTAGCCGGAAAAGTGAATAACGTCGGCTTAGTAGAAGTTCCCATGGGCACTGCTTTGCGGAAGATTGTCCACGAGATTGGTGGCGGGATTAGAGATGGGAAAGAGTTTAAAGCCGTCCAAACCGGGGGACCTTCCGGTGGTTGTATTCCTATTACTAATATTGATACCCCCATTGATTATGAAAGTTTGGGTCAGATTGGTTCCATGATGGGTTCCGGGGGGATGATTGTCATGGATGAAGACGATTGTATGGTTAATGTGGCCAAGTATTATTTAGAATTCACCATGGAAGAGTCTTGTGGTAAATGTACTCCTTGCCGAATCGGTAATAAACGTTTGTATGAGATCTTAACCCGGATTACCGCGGGCAAAGGTACCGAGAAAGATTTAGAAAACCTCAAAGAATTAGGGAAGATCATTAAAGATACGTCCCTTTGTGGTTTAGGCCAGAGCTCCCCGAATCCGGTTTTGAGTACCATGAACCATTTCTGGGATGAATACGTGGCCCACGTACGGGAAAAACGATGTCCGGCGGGAGTCTGTACTTCCTTATTAAGCTATCGGATTCTGGCGGATAAATGTATTGGTTGTACTAAATGTGCCCGAGTCTGTCCCGCTAGTTGTATACAAGGCGAAGTCAAAAAGCCTCATGAGATTGATCAAGCTAAATGTATTAAATGTGGTGCTTGTCTGGCCGCTTGTAAGTTTAATGCGGTGGAAAGAAGCTAGTAGCGAAGAAAGGAGCAGTACCGTAAAATGAGTGAAGTGAAAATTAAAATAAACGAGATTGATGTTACAGTTCCGGCGGATACTACTATTTTAGAAGCCGCCAAGATGATTAATGTAAAGATCCCGACCCTTTGTCATTTAAATATGCATGACTTAAAGGCGGTCAATCAAGCCGCTTCCTGCCGCGTCTGCGTGGTAGAGATCGAGGGACGGCGCAACCTGGCTCCCGCTTGTGCAACCTATGTAGCTGAAGGAATGGTAATCCATACCGGAACACCCCGGGTAGTGAAAGCCCGCCGGACCATTGTGGAATTATTACTCTCGGATCATCCCAAAGACTGTTTGGTTTGTGAAAAGAACCAAAAATGTGACTTGCAAATCTTAGCCGCGGAACTGGGAATTCGGAAATTAAAATATAAAGGGGATATGTCTTTATATCCCAAAGATGCCTCCAGCGATTCCATTTACCGCAATTTGGATAAATGTATTCTCTGTCGGCGTTGTGAGACCATGTGTAATGATGTCCAGACTTGTGGGATTCTCTCCGGCATTGACCGAGGTTTTGAGACAGTAGTCTCTCCGGCCTTTGGCTTGCCCATGGCGGAAACCATGTGTACTTTTTGTGGCCAATGTGTAGCCGTCTGTCCCACCGCCGCTTTAACTGAGATTAATAATATCAGTCAGGTTTGGGATGAAATTAATGATCCCGAAAAAGTAGTCTTGGTGCAGACCGCCCCAGCGGTTCGGGTTGCTTTAGGTGAAGAATTTGGCCTGGAGCCGGGGACTAGTGTCACCGGAAAAATGGTGACCGCGCTCCAAAAAATCGGTTTTGATAAAGTTTTTGATACCGATTTTGCTGCCGACTTAACCATTATTGAAGAAGCTTCCGAGCTGGCCCATCGTCTGCAACACGGGGGACGC
>JANQHU010000094.1 GCA_028282485.1 Bacillota bacterium | reverse complement strand
AGCTCTTTCAAACTTTATTAGCAATTGCCGCGCGGGAAAAAGAGACGATTTTACCTGGATATACTCACTTGCAAAGAGCCCAGCCGGTGTTGCTGGCCCATCATTTATTAGCCTACTTAGAAATGTTTCGGCGGGATTACGAGCGATTGGCAGATTCCTTAAAAAGAGTTACGGTCTCGCCGTTGGGAGCTTGTGCTTTAGCAGGAACTGGCTTTGCTACTAATCGAAACCAAGTGGCCGCTGAGTTGGGGTTGGGAGCAGTAGCGCGTAATAGTTTGGATGCAGTTAGTGATCGGGATTTTGTGGCTGAGTTTATTTTTACAGCTTCATTAATCATGATGCATTTATCCCGTTTTTGCGAGGAAGTTATCTTATGGTCTTCAACAGAATATGGCTTTCTGATAATTGATGATGCTTATAGTACGGGTTCTAGTATTATGCCCCAGAAGAAAAATCCTGATGTAGCGGAATTAGTTCGGGGAAAAATAGGCAGAGTCTATGGTAATTTGATCAGTATTTTAACAGTTTTAAAAGGCCTGCCCTTGGCTTATAATAAGGATATGCAAGAAGATAAAGAACCCCTTTTTGATACCGTGACTACGATTAAAGGTTGTCTATCAATTTTTACTCCTATGTTAGGTACTGGGGTTTTTAATCAAGAGAAGATGTTGGCTGCTACTAAGGATGGATTTTTAAATGCCACTGATTTAGCTGATTATTTAGCCGCCAAAGGCGTGCCCTTTCGAGAAGCCCATGCCATGGTAGGTCAATTAGTGCGTTATTGTATTGCTAAACAAAAACGCTTAGAAGAGTTAGCGATAAACGAATTTCGAGTTGTTTGTGAGATGATTAATGAAGATATTTATCAAATATTAGATATGAAAAATGTAGTTGCAGCTCGTAATTCCTATGGCGGAACGGGGTTTGAACAAGTGGAATTACAATTGCTGGAAGCTGTGAAATGGTATGATACTCTATAAATAAAAACCTAGAAAAATAATCCTTAAAGGGAGGATGAGTTTTAAGATGAATTTAAAAGCACTGATCCGGGAAGTACCTGATTTTCCGAAACCGGGAATTAACTTTAAAGATATTACTACTCTGTTACAAGAACCAGCAGCCTTTCAATATGTTATTGACCAGTTTGCCGACCATTTCCGCGGCCATAAACCAGAGGTAGTTGTTGGCGCCGAGTCGCGGGGGTTTATTTTTGGAGCGCCCCTGGCGTATCAGCTAAATGCGGGATTGGTCCTGGTGCGCAAGCCGGGGAAATTACCCTCAGCCGTTGAGAAAATAAGTTATGATCTAGAATACGGCCAGGATTCCTTAGAGATTCATCAAGATGCCATTTCACCCGGGCAAAAGGTTTTATTGGTGGATGATTTATTGGCCACCGGGGGAACCATTTCGGCAACTGCTGATTTGGTGCGAAAATTAGGCGGGCAGATTGTTGGTTTTGGTTTTGTGATTGAACTAGATTTCTTAAAAGGACGAGAGCGGTTAGCAGCAGATCAGGAGATCTTTAGTCTAGTTCATTATGATGGAGAATAAAGGCGAACTCCCGCAACAGTACTTTGAAGCAGTAATGAATACTCCCTTAGGGAGGTTAGTGCTTCAAGGTGGAGTTGCGGGTTTAACCCGGTTGCGCTTTGCAACCATTAATGAAATAAAGGAGATTAATAATAGCCAGGCCCAACAATTGCCGGAATGCTTGAGGCTGCCGCTAAAAGAGTTAACGGAGTATTTCAATGGTCAACGACGGTTTTTTGAGATGAAACTATTTTTACAAGGGACAAGATTTCAGAAAGCTGTTTGGCAGGCCTTACAAGAGATTCCCTATGGGGAGACGGTTAGTTATAGTGAGTTAGCCCATCAATTAGGAAACAAACAAGCAGCTAGAGCAGTTGGTAATGCTTGTAATGCCAATCCGGTGCCTCTTATCATTCCCTGTCATCGAGTGGTGGGAAAGAATCCTACGAGCGGGGGGTATGGTGCCGGAATGGCGCGCAAGCTTTGGTTGCTTGATTTTGAAAAAAGTTTTTCATAAAAGGAGAGGTAGATGTTATGATTGAATTATCGAATAAAGGAGTCTTTTTGGTACAAGGGGAGACTGTTATTGAAGCAGAGGCTGATTCTTTAAGTTTGGAGGAGATTAATCAGTCGTTAGCAAAAATGGGAAAATTACCGGTAGCGAATCTGGTCACTAGTCGGGAGGGAGCACGCCAAAACACCATTGCGCACCAAATTATGAAACAGCATAATCAAAGTGATAACCTGCAAAATTTAAAAATAAAATTTGATGCATTAGCCTCCCATGATATTACCTATGTAGGAATTATTCAGACAGCTCGAGCTAGTGGGTTAAAAGAATTTCCGGTACCTTACGTGTTGACTAACTGCCATAATAGTTTATGTGCCGTAGGCGGTACTATTAATGAGGATGATCATGTTTTTGGTCTCTCGGCTGCCAAAAAGTACGGCGGTATCTTTGTCCCGGCCCATCAGGCGGTAATTCATCAGTATATGCGAGAAATGATGGCTGGTTGTGGGAAGATGATTTTGGGCTCGGACAGCCATACCCGTTATGGAGCTTTAGGAACCATGGGTATCGGCGAAGGTGGTCCCGAATTAGTTAAACAATTGTTAAACCGTACTTACGATCTG
>JANQHU010000426.1 GCA_028282485.1 Bacillota bacterium | reverse complement strand
TTTTAAAAATAAAAAAAGTGGAATGCTTGGCTAAAAAGTTGCTTATACATAAATAAAAATAAATTTTTCATTGACAAATTTATTTTATATTGGTAAATTAGTAAAAAGAAATGTAAATTATTACAAGATATTCAAATAAAGAGGGGGGGTATCAACGAAATTAAGTAGTGACAGAAACTTACTACAAAACCACTACTTAAAAAAGTATTACCGGGAAAAAAGTGTTTTAATTATCGAAGGAGGGACATTTGCTAATGTTAAAAAGAAATTCAGTAATTATTTTAGCTCTAATAGTTTTCCTCGTAATGTCAGCGTCTGTGTTTGCAGCACAAAAGGTTACGTTGGTATTTTGGCACGGGATCGAATCTCCTGAAAGTAATGCAATTTTAAAATCCATGGTTAATAAGTTTAATACTACTCATAAAAATATTGAAGTAAAGTTGCAAAACTATGGTGCCGCTGACCAAGTTCAAGGAAAGATTATGACCGCCGTTCAGGGTGGTAATCAACCGGAACTCTTATGGTGGGCTCCTGCATTTACCGGAATGTTGGCTGAAGCTGATGTTTTAGTAGCGGCCGAAGATTATATCAAAAAGGACCGCAAATTTAAAAAGTCCGATATTTATCCTGGTCTTTGGGAAGTTTCCAAACATAAAGGAAAAATCTATACTGTTCCGTTTGAAGCAAACTGTTTAGGTATCTATTACAACAAGAAGCATTTTAAAGAAGCTGGAATCAAAAAGCTTCCGAAAACCTGGAATCAATTTTATGCAGCAGCTAAAAAGTTAACCACCAAAAAACGCTATGGTTTTCAAGTGCCAATCGGAACTAACGAGTGGACCGTTTGGACCTGGCAAACCCTTTTGTGGCAAGCTGGTGGTGAATTCTTAAATAAAAAGAAGACTGCTCCGGCCTTTAATAGTAAAGCTGGTGTAACCGCAATTAAGTTTTGGAAAAAAATGATTGATAACAAAGTAGCCAATTTCTCCGAACCAGATGCAGGTTATAAAACCGATGAATTTGAAGCTGGTAAAATTTCGATGATGATTAATGGACCTTGGAACTTGATGCGCTTGAAAGATAATAAAGATTTAGGAATCTTTTTCTTACCGAAGAAGAAACGTTATGCTACCAATATTGGTGGAGAAAATCTCTTTATCTTTAAAACTACTAAAGCCAAAGAAAAAGCAAGCTGGGAATTTGCTAAATGGATCATGAGTGCTGATTTCCAAGTTGAATGGACTATGAAAACTGGTTATCTTCCAGTTAGTAAGTCAGCCGCCAAAGCTCCTAAATATAAAGCCTTCTTGAAAAAGAATCCGAATGTTGCAGTATATGTTGATCAAATGAAGTACGGTAAGGCTCGTCCTTCAGTACCGGCATATAACGAAATTTCCGCCGCATTAGGAAAGCAATTAGAGCAAGCCCTTTATGGCGACAAAACTCCCGAAGCTGCGCTGAAGTCTGCTGAAGCAGCTGCTATCAAAGCTTTAAGGAGATAGTCTGATTATTTTTTAATAAAGGAGTATTGATATCTTTTTATCAATACTCCTCTCTACTCTAAATAAATTTATAAAAAATAAAGCAGGGATGTTATCTAGATTATTTCGTGTTATATTTTATCTAGGAGGAATTTTTGATGATGTTTTCTACCCTGAAAAAGAATTTAACTGCCTATGCATTTATTGCCCCGGCATTAATTTTTATTTTTCTTTTCTTAATATGGCCAATTATTTACACAGGGGTGCTTAGTTTTGCCGATTATAATGTTTTTAAAAACGAAATAAAAGGGTTCACATTTGACCATTACATAAATATGGCTCAAGATGAGGAATTAAGAATTACTATTTGGAATACCATTATTTTTATTATTGGAACCGTACCTTTAACCATAGTTTTTTCGCTTTTTTTAGCGGTGATGCTAAATAGCCAGATAAAAATGAAGGGCCTATTTCGAACGGTCTTTTTTATGCCACAAATTACTTCTTTCGCCGCGGCGGGGGTTATTTTTATCTGGATGCTCAACCCTGATGCGGAGCGAGGTTTAGTGAACTATGTGCTAAATATGTTTGGCATCTCCAGTATAAGTTGGCTACAATCCAAACCGTGGGCGATGATTGCGGTAATGGCTTTAACCATTTGGAAAAACGTCGGGTATTTTATGATCATTTATATTGCTGGATTGCAGGAAATACCCAAATCCGTTTATGAAGCAGCTAGTATTGATGGTGCCAGTAACTGGCAGCAATTTCGCCATATAACCGTGCCTCTTTTGGAATCTAAAACTATATTTATTATCATCATGGATTTAATCTTTACCTTTAGAACATTTGAACAAATTTATGTGATGACTAAGGGTGGCCCGTCTTTATCTACTAAAGTGCTCGTTTACTATATTTACGAGTTAGCTTTTGGGGGTTCGTTCCGAATTGGGGAATCTGCAGCGGCGGCGATGTTTTTACTTCTGATAGTAGGGGTCATAGTTGTGTTGCAAAATAAAATTATGAAAGAAGAGTATCATACAGCTACAGACTAAAATTAAGAGGAGCGGTGGATTAAAAGATGAAAAAGAAGAGCGAAGGAATCTGGAAAGCTATTCAATATATTCTAGTAATTGGGATTGCCATCATTTTTGCCATACCATTTATTTGGATGTTATCAACAGCTTTAAAATCTCAAAAAGAAGTTTTGACCAGTACTTTGAGTTTGTTTCCGAAAGATTTGTACTTAAAAAACTTTGCCGATGCGTGGAATTCGGGAAGTTTTCCCCGGATGTTTTTTAATAGTGTGGTAGTAGCTTTTTGTGTCAGTGTCGGGCAAATACTCACTTCAGCTTTAGCAGGGTATGCTTTTGCTAAAATGAATTTTTTTGGGAAAAACACTATATTTAGTATTTTACTGGCAGTTTTGGTTGTTCCTTTACAAATGATTGTCATTCCTATTTATTTGATGTTTAGTAAGGCTCATTTAATTGATACTTACTGGGCGCTGATTTTGCCGAATGTGGCTAATGCTTTTGGAATTTATTTGTATCGTCAGTTTTACTCAACCATACCTATGTCTTTAAATGAAGCAGCGCAAATTGACGGTGCCAATCAATGGCAAATATTGTGGAAAATAATGTTTCCCAATGCCCGACCAGCAACCTTAACCTTATTTATGTTGACATTTATTGCGGAATGGAATGATTTATTTAAGCCAATTGTCTTTACCACAAGTGAAGAAATGCGGACCATTCAGTTTGGGCTTTCAATTTTCCAGGAACAATATACTACTAATTATACATTATTAATGGCAGCAGCTTTATTTATTACGGTACCAGTGGTCTTGTTATTTATTGTTGGCCAAAAGTATTATGTAGAAGGCCTTTCGAGTACCGGAATGAAGTAAAAAGGATTGGTTTCAGATTTGGCAAAAGTTTTTGTGGCCGAGTGCTAGTTTGTGGGAGGGGGTACGTTTAAGTATTATGAAAGATAAGATCCTGAGTATAATTAAAGATCGTTCAATTAAAGCAAAATTATTACTTCTGTTAATAGTTGTTGCCTTTTTTCCAATGTTAGTGATGAGTATTATTTCAATTTTAAGTGCGGGAACTATTGTGGAAAACAAAACCTCCTCCCTTAGTAAAGAA
>JANQHU010000391.1 GCA_028282485.1 Bacillota bacterium | reverse complement strand
GGGAATCACAAAAAAGTATTGCCTTCTCAAAGTAATTTGAAGTAAAATAAAAAGAAGCTTTGCTACAAAATAATAACATAATATTAATAATTAGTATTTGGGATAACATAGTTAGAGGTGAGTTAATTGATATCGGCTAATCAAGTACGTGATGATTTTTTAAATTTTTTTCGGGAAAGAGAACATACCATAGTTTCTAGCGCTTCTTTGGTGCCTTATGATGATCCTACCTTAATTTTTACTAATGCAGGAATGAACCAATTTAAAGATATTTTTTTAGGAAACGGATCACGAAGTTATATCAGAGCGGCTGATTCTCAGAAATGTATTAGGGTTAGTGGCAAACATAACGACTTGGAAGAAGTGGGGCGAGATACTTATCATCATACTTTTTTTGAGATGTTAGGCAACTGGTCGTTTGGGGATTATTATAAAAAGCAGGCGATTATTTGGGCTTGGCAGTTGTTAACAGACCATTGGCAACTGCCGAAAGAAAAACTATACGCCACTGTTTATCAAACGGATGATGAGGCTTTTGCTTTATGGCAAGAGCAGACGGATATTGATGCGAGTCATATCTTACGTTTTGGGGAAAAGGATAATTTTTGGGAAATGGGCGAGACGGGCCCGTGCGGCCCTTGTTCGGAGATTCATATTGATTTGGGGAAGGAAGCTTGTGATAAATCACATCTGCCAGAGCATGTTTGCGGTGTTAATGCGGGGTGTGCTCGATTTATTGAACTGTGGAATTTGGTTTTTATTCAATATAATCGAAAGGCAGACGGCTCCTTGGAAGAATTACCTAGCAAACATGTGGACACCGGGATGGGTTTTGAAAGAATTGTTTCCGTCTTGCAGGGTAAAAAGTCAAATTACGAGATCGATTTGTTTCAAAGTATTATTGCAGGAATTGAAAAGGTTACCAATCAGTCTTATAAGGTAGCCGAAAACCAGGTAGCCATGCGGGTGATTGCCGATCATATTCGGGCCTTAACCTTTGCCATTGCGGATGGTGTTTTGCCTGCCAATGAGGGGCGTGGTTATGTAATCCGAAGAATTTTACGCCGGGCCGCCCGCTTTGGGAGAAGGTTAGGGGTTAAAGACCCCTTTTTATACGAAATTGTGCCTTATTTAGTGGAAGTTATGGGCATGGCTTATCCGGAAATCAAAGAACGGCAGCGGGATTGTCAACAGATTATTAAGGCTGAAGAAGAAAGTTTTAACCGAACTCTGGATAAAGGGATCGAGTTATTTGAAGAGATTACGGGATTATTAAGGAATAAAGAGTCAAAGATTATTTCCGGAGAAGATGCTTTTAAATTGTATGATACCTACGGTTTTCCCCTTGATTTAACCCAGTTAATGGCGGAAGAAAAGGGCTTAGCCGTTGATTTGGATGGCTTTAATCGCGCAATGGAAGGCCAGCGTGAGAAAGGGCGGTCCGGCGGTAAATTTGTGATGACGGATGATCAGATTGAATGGAAGATTATTAATGAGACAGCCCATTCTTCATTTGTGGGATATGAAAGCAGGGAGTGCCATTCCAAGTTAGTCTTATGGGGACAAGATCATAAATTTTGGTATCTGGTTTTTGAAGAGACTCCTTTTTATGGTGAATCCGGAGGGCAGGTTGGCGATCGGGGTTCGATTATTGGGGCTGAACAAGAATTGTCGGTAGTTGATACCCGCAAGTTAGGTGACCGCATTGTGCATTTGGTCCCTAAAGAGACGGAGTTCATTCCGGATAGGGGGGGGTTATTT
>JANQHU010000342.1 GCA_028282485.1 Bacillota bacterium | reverse complement strand
TTACCGGAAGCCGCTGCCGCCCAAGAGGTTCCCTGTGCTTTTGGAACTTTTTGTATTATCTATAATGGCGAAGTAATTAGTCATCATCCCATTAGTAAGGCGCGGTTTGAGAATATTATCAAAAGTAAGCTGGGTTGATTTAAAGTTGGTGAAAAAGATAAATTGGGTATCAGAGCGGTTTTTAATTTAGGCATTATGATCTAAATCTTTAAGTCTAAGATTCGTTTTTGCGGTTTTAAAGTTGTAATGCCATCTTTTGTTCTTGTACCGTTGTTAATAGCACTCAAAAAAGATAACTTGCAATCAAGAGGCAGCTGATCAGGAGATAGTTGATGACCATATAGCGAATGGCGGGAAGAAAGCGCTCGGGTTCACTATAGGTTTTATTCCCGATGAGATAGGTTGTTAAAGAAAGGGGAAAAGCGATTAGCGGTACGCTCCAGACCAGCTGGGGGATTTGTTTGAAGTATAAACCGGTAAGAATGATGCCGTAAAAAATAATAGTTATAATCCCATAGAGTTTCATTAGATTCTCCCGCCCTATTCTCACACAAAAATTACGTTTGCCCACTAGCCTGTCTTGAAAATAATCTGGTACTTGGTTTAAAATGGCAATTTTAAATAACAACAGAGCCGGAATTACTGATACCCCAAGTGGTAAGAGGGCCAGTTTCCCGGTCTGGACATAATAGCTCGCCAGGACGAGAAGAGGGCCATAGGATAGGGCAATGTCTATTTCTCCCAGACCCCGGTAGGATAATTTAATGGGGGGAGCTAAATAAAAGAAGGCGGCCAAAAAGCCAATTAGGTACAGAATAATTACGGGATACCCTAATTGAAATGACAAAAAGAGAGTAATCAGAAAAGCGATGGAAAATGAAACAATACCTAATACCAGGGTTCTCTTAGTCACTGGCCGGGGAGATTCCTGAAAGACCCGGTCACTACCATTTTGCCAATCAAAATATTCATTAAAGGCCTCTACCCCGATCAGGGCCAAAAGAGTGATCCCCAAACCGGCCAGGAAGCGGTGGAGATCAAAGCTTTTGGTGGAGTAAAAGGCGATTGCCGTCCCTAAACCATAAGGGAAAAGCCCTGCGATTAGTAAAAATCGGTACCGGAGCAGCTTAATTAGGCCAAAGAAAGTTCGCGCCAATGATTAGCCTCCTTTAAGAGGTCGTTGTTAGTGATCACATTATTGGTGAAAGTAACAACTTCGGGATGGCGCCAGGCTTTTTGATAACGACTCCAGATCTCCGCCAGGCTATGTTGGCGAAGATCGCCACAGACAAAAGGCAGGGGACCGATCAGTTTGGCTTTGCCATTAGGAATTATTAAAAGACTGGCCGCCGGAGATTCCAAGCGATACTTTAACTCTTCAATCACATCGTAAGGATAATAATAAATTTTCATTTGACCATCATAGAGGGCGGCTTTTTCCTCAAGGGTGACGAAGAATTTTTGATAATCTTGGGGAGAAGGACAGAGAATCTCCCAATTTTGGGCCGCGCGTCCCACTTGCATAATTTTACCTGTATAGAAACCATAGATCCCCATTTGGTAAGCCATGTCAATCAGACGGCTCGTTTCATGAATGTTAAATTTGGTGGGGACAAAAACTATTTCAGTATTAACGCCGGCTTCGGTAAGATATTGGCAGGCCTGCAGGGTTTTTTGCAGATTTCCGTGGCCTCGCATTTTTTCGAAGGTTTGGGCGGTAGCTCCGTCGACACTAATCTGGATGGACCTAAATCCTAGCTTAGCCATTTGTTTAGCCACTTGGCGGTCAATGAGATGGCCATTGGTTTCGGCTTTTAAACTAATCCCATGACTGCGAAAAAATTCACAAATGGCAAAGAAGTCGGGATGCAAGAGGGGTTCCCCCCCGGAAATAGCCACGTAAGGGATCTGTAGCTGTACAATTTCTTGACAAAAAGTATCAATTTCCTCCTTGGTAAGTTCATTAGGGAGGGGCTCTCCCGCTTCTTCACAACAATGCAGGCAATCCAGATTGCAGGCCGAGTTTAACTGCCAGGCAATGAATAACGGGGCGTTATAACTAGTAAAATCATATCCTGCTAAAGGTTTGTTTTGTGGAGAATAACGCAGTTCGTTTTCAATCATTCCGCCACCCCCCTGATAATTTGATTTTCTTTTAACTCCATGATGAATTCTGTCACATCCTTTGCAACTATTTCAAAGTCACTCTCAAAATTTTGGGCCAGCTCGGCAACTATATTATCCAGGTCTTTCTCTTCCTCAATCATCTGGAGAATGGCGGAGCCGGTCTGATTGGTGACGAAGACTTTTTCACACAGAGTTTGAAAAATGACTGTTCCAAATTTTTCTCTCCTTATTTTTACGTTTTTTTCAAATTCCATAGCGATGTTCCTTTCTTTTTTACCAAAAAGACGTAAAAGATTAGATGTAACTGGCTGTGAAGGATAGCTTAATTAGGTAAATCGAATATATGGTTGGGCCATTACACTTTTTGAGACATCTTCTAAGGTTGGTTTTTCCCATTTAATACTTTTTTTGGTTTTTGGCTCTTTGATTTTAGGAAGCGCTTGGCTTGGGGGGGTGTTTTTCTCTTTCATTAATGATCACCTCAAAATAAGTTGTGGGTTCTAGTTATATAGATAAAATAAATAAATGCTAAACTATGAGCTTAATGGATAAGGATCCCAGTAATTATTATGAATAAATTCTTTGTGAATTATACTTCATAAAATTTTTTGAAAGTCACTTTTATCAGGTTAGTTTTTTCGGTATAATATAAAGATATGGACTGGGGGATTACCTTGTGGGGGGTGATAGAGAATGAAAATTTCTACCAAAGGAAGATATGGTTTGGAAGCAATTGTTGATCTGGCAATGCATTCCTCTCAAGGCCATGTAAACTTAAGAAGTATTGCGGAAAGATGTGGTATTTCTGAAACATATATTTTGCAGATTTTTTTAGTACTCCGAAGGGTAGGCATTGTAGATAGCATTCGAGGGGCTCAAGGGGGCTATCGTCTGGCCAGAGATCCGGCGGAAATAACGGTGGGTGATGTTTTAAGCGCTCTGGAGGGACCTTTAGCCCCGGTGGCCTGTATTATTAAAGGAAATGAAAACTTGTGTAACCATTATCAGCAGTGTGCTACCCGCGGGGTCTGGGAAAGCATTATGAATATTTTGAGTGAGGTAACCGCAGCTATTTCAATTGAAGATTTGGTAAAATGTTGTAAAAAGACCCGTAATTATTACCATGATTTGGAATATTATATTTAAGCTTTTATTGACAAGCATGGGTTTTTATAGTACTATAAAATAAAACATAGCGGAATAGTTGGGATAAGGTGGTGCGAAGGGTAAACTCCAATATTTTCTTTGGGGACTCAGGGTATTCAAACACCGATAGCGCATTATTATTCATGTATTC
>JANQHU010000310.1 GCA_028282485.1 Bacillota bacterium | reverse complement strand
ATCGAAAGGCCCAGGCCGGTGCCCCCATATTCCCGGGAGACAGAGCCATCAACTTGTTCAAAAGAATCAAAAATACTCCCAAACTTATCAGCCGAGATTCCAATTCCGGTATCAGTCACCCTTACCAAGACTAGATTATCTTTTATTTCGGCATCAATGGTCACTTCCCCTTTTTCGGTGAATTTAATGGCATTGCCAATTAAGTTATATAAAATTTGCTGAATTCGGTTTTCATCGGCCTTCACGAAAAGTGATTCATTGCTTATTTTATTATTAATAGTCAACGCTTTATTTTTTAGTAAAGGTTGAAAGAGAATTACTACCAAATTAACAATAGCCTTTAAATCAACGCGCTTCAACTGTAACTCAATCTCTTTATTTTTGAGTTTCGAAAAGTCTAAAATATCGTTGATTAAGTGGGCTAACCTTCGGGCACTGGTGGCTACTAAAGAAAGATTATAAGACTGTTCTTTATTTAACGGGCCAGCCACCCCGTCAATCATCGATTCCACTATCCCAATCACCCCATTTATCGGAGTGCGTAATTCATGGGAGGTATTGGCCAAGAAATCATCTTTCAATTTATCCATTCTTTTTAAATGCAGATTTTTTTGTTCTAACTCGGTAGTATATTTTTGCAATTCATTAAACATATCGTATATTTTATGGGCCATAAATTTAAAACTAACCGCTAGACTACCTACTTCGTCCCGGGATTTAATCTTGGCCAATTCATCCTCAATAATCTGATGGGAGTCAAACTTACTATCCACAATATTTTGGGTTAAATATTCGGTTGTCTGCTTCAATTTTCTTAAAGGCCGCACAATGGAAAGGGAGACCAAAGTACCGGTTACTATCGCAAATAAAACTCCAAAAATGGTAAAGGAGCTTTGCACAATAACCGACCATTTGTAAGTATCTTTACTTTTCAAAAAAGCAGTCAAGCCCTTCCGCTTTAGTTCGGTAATATAATTGAGCACATAATCATAGAAAGAAGCGGACTCTTGATAGTATGCTTCATAGCTTTGGCTCAGGGCCGGATTCTGAGTCATTAAATTTTGATAAAATTTCTTTAATAACTTTTCATAAGTGCGATACCTTCTATTAAAGGTACTAAGGTTATCTTCAGGTAGGGTTAATTGGAGATTTTGAAAATAATCATTAATGCTATAAATGTTTTTCGAAAGCATTAAACTCTCTAGACTGGTGATACTAATCTCTTTCCTTTTCTTGTGAGCTTTAAAGGCATCAATTTCCAATTGGTGAATAATTTTTTCGAACTCTAATAAGGGATCAATGACTAAGTTATTATTTAAATAGACTTTATCAACTACATCACTAATCTCTTTTATCTTTTTTAATCCGGTAACTCCCACAATAACCGTTACCATACTCATAACCGCCAAAATAGTGATGATCTTCAAAATGACCGTCTGTGTTTTTAGCGCGAAGCCCTTTTGAGGCTCAACTTTATTTTGTGAACATCTTTTCAACCTAATCAGGCCACCTGTTTTTCAAATAATCAAAAAATATTTTTCTTTGATCTACAATAATTATCGTCATAAACTAAAAATTACTTTATTTCTGCCGATAATATCTCTGTTGAAACCAATTGGGGAGGCTGATTTTTAATGCAAAAAAAGTTGAAATTATTGTAAGCGACAAAAAACTCGACACCTATTAAAAGGGAATAAAAAATGAGATAATC
>JANQHU010000254.1 GCA_028282485.1 Bacillota bacterium | reverse complement strand
CTCCTCCTTCAGGGTAATGGGATGTGGGGCGATGGCTAGGAGGCTTCCTGCCTCGAAGCCACGCTTCCGACATCCCTGCCGGAAAAAAACTAAAATCTTACACTGTGCAATATTTACATTATATGTTTAGGTTAAACATGGGAATGGGATATCTCCTGAAGTTTTGGCTTTAGCATTTAAATACATTATATGTTTAGGTTAAACTCACGTTAGCACAATTACAAGTATTACTATATATTTAATTTAAATACATTATATGTTTAGATTAAACGCGGCGGCGGCAACAATCCAGCTTCATTCATAAAAATTTAAATACATTATATGTTTAGATTAAACGATTGCGGCTAATGTTTAATTTTGAAGATTTTAAAGATTTAAATACATTATATGTTTAGATTAAACAAGAATGCGAAGAACTAGAGGAATACACACCAGAATTTAAATACATTATATGTTTAGATTAAACATTAACCAAAATCAAGATTTGCCAAGCGTTTCAAATTTAAATACATTATATGTTTAGATTAAACATTTATACTTTGTCTAGTCTATAGACTATATTTTTTAATTTAAATACATTATATGTTTAGATTAAACTCGTATCCCTCCTCTCTCTCAATTCTTTTTATTAAATTTAAATACATTATATGTTTAGATTAAACATCAGCGGAAACCCTTGGTATTACTTGATTTATAAATTTAAATACATTATATGTTTAGATTAAACTTGCTGGTAATGGCGTTGGTAAATTAAAAGGGATTTATTTAAATACATTATATGTTTAGATTAAACCACTCGGGACGGCCGCTGACGCTTCTGCTAATTTGCATTTAAATACATTATATGTTTAGATTAAACACAATGTAAAGGTGGGGGTATAATTGGCATATTCATTTAAATACATTATATGTTTAGATTAAACCAACGTCATTACTGGATCCTCAAAAACATCAAATCCTCTTTTTCTTAGTCATTATAACATTTTCCACGATCTTTTTCCAGGCGTTTTGCCAAAAAATTTAAGAAAATAAAAAACACCTCTAAATCCACTTATCTCAAGGGTTTGGAGAAAAATATACTTGAAGCCACTTGGAAAATTTCTATTTTAACATACTCTATTTGTAGCAAAGACCCCGGCAGGGAGGCCGGGGGCGTGGCTTCGAGGCAGGAAGCCTCACAGCCATCGCCCCACATTCCATTACCCTGAAGGAGGCGGGCACGATGACCGACTCCCAAAGCCTTTCGTGGGTTCCCGCGGCAGGACAGCCGTGGGATAAGGGAAGGTCCGGAAACCCAGGTGTCCGGTGACTTTTGGCTACTTTTGGTCATTCAAAAGTAGCTCCCCTTCACTTAATAACCGCGAAGGATCCTCAGGATTAAAACCTCTTTTTCTTAATACTTTTTGAATCAATTTATCCAAATCCGGTTTGATTTTCTGTTTTTTTTCAGTTTTTTGAGGTAATTCCTCCAAATTTCGCTTCATTTTGTGTCTTTCTTTCCAATATTTCACAAAAATTTCGGCTACTAAACTGGCTATCGCATGTCCATGGCTAGTATTTAAGCTTTTCGGATTATAAACAGCAGTGGAGATTCCCTTAGAAACCTCTCGCATTCCTAGGGGAACATGAGCGTAAAAGACTCTCTCATCAATATACTCCCGTAACTCCTTAGCAATATTTTTAATCTGGGTTGGATTATCCGTATTTAAATAAATTACCGCACTATCTGTTCTAGTTCCTTGCTCTTGCGGACCCATTACCTTCAGTTTCTCAACTAAATTTCTATTTTTTCCCTCACTGATAAATTGCACTAATTTTTCAAAAATAGCTCCGGCAAACTGGGAGTTAAACGACAAAGATAATCGGGCTTTGTATGGTTTTTCTTTCCTTTTTTTCGGCTGTACAAAGTAAGCAAATTCTTCTAAAGCATCCTCAAGAAATTGTTCTTTCCATCTATTAAAACCAACCTTTTTAAAAAAATCAACATAAAATATATCCCATTGATCAACAAGAATGGATTGAGGCGTTATGTTAACCTTTTCTCGGTAGTTATTAACTACTCTCCCAATTTTGTTTAACATAGCCCTTTGCTCATGTAATGATAAGGGTTTGGCCTCTGAAGGCCGATCTGCTTCATAAACAGCATAAGCCGCTTCTTTTAAGACCTCTTTTCTTAGATCGGTTTTCAGGTTCATATATTTTCTATTTTCTTTATTATTAAGTAATGCCTTAACCATGCGTTTTAAACCCACATAAGCAGGTGCTGGTTTTATAGAGTTCCGTTGCAATAGTGCCGGGGAAGATTTGCTCCGGCGAATAAATTCATCTCCTTTATTTCCCGTAAATTGAGCTATTCGCGGATTAGCTGAATTAACATTCTGTAAGGTGGGTTTATCTCCTAGCTTTCCTTGGTTATTTAACCTGAGGTATGGCTTTTTCGTTGTTATTTTAATATTCATCATAAAACACTTTCTTTGTCAATTTATTTTAATATTTTGTTTAGCAACCGGGACGGATCTTTAGGATCAAAGCCTTTTTCCCTTAACGTTTTTTGAATCAATTTATCCAAATCCGATAGTCTGGTTTCCTGCTTATTTTTACCCCTGTTTTTCAAATATGTCTTCAAACTATGTTGCGCTTTCCAGTATTCAGACACTATCTCGGCTGCTACGTTAGCCATGGCTTCTCCGTGACTAGTTGAACCTTTCGGATTATAAATAGCGGCAGAAATCCCCTTAGAAACAGGCTGCATTCCCAGTGGAACATGATCGTAGAAAAAACTTTCGTCAATATAATTAAGTAACTCCTTGGTAACCTTCAGAATTTCCGCCTCATTATCCGTATTTAAATAAATTACTCCACTATCTGTTCTGGTTCCTTGTACCTGTGGCCCCATCATTTTGAGCTCATTAACTAACTTTTTATTTTTTCCCTTAACGATAAATTGAGCTAATTTTTCAAAAATTTCTCCGCCAAACTTGGGAGTAAATGCCAAGGATAACCGAGCCTTATAAGGTTTCGGTTTACTAAATTTTGGTTCTATGAAATAAGCAAATTCTGCTAAAGCATCCATTGGAAATGTTTTTTTCCATTTACTAAAACCATTATTTAAAAAATAATCATTATGAAAGATATCTCCTTCATTAAAAAAAACGGTCTGGGGCGTTATGTTAACCTTGCCCTTATATTTATTAACCACTTCCTCAATTTTGTTTAACATAGCTTTTTGCTCATTTTCTGTTAAAGGTTTTACCTCTAGGGGCCGGTCATCTACATAAACAGCATAAGCTACGTTTTCAAGGATTTTTTTTCTTTCTTTAGCTTTTAATTGTAGATATTTTTTATTTTCTTTATTATTAAGCAATCCTTCAACCATGCGTTTTAGACCCGCGTAGGCAGGGGAAGGTTCTTCTGGTTTTTTTGTTAGAAGCTGTGAGGGACCTGGCTCACTTAAACGAAATGTATCTCTATTTGATTCAACAATTGGTGGAGTATTTTTTTTTGATGGTTTTGATAGTTTTTTTCCTTTAAAAAAAAACTATTATGATGATTTATTCTTTTTATCATCTCTCTAAAAACACTTCCTTTTTATCTAATCTATATAGTAAATTTTATATTTTTTTCTTGGCTCAACACCAAAATGTGTGCTTGACAAATAATTAAAAGCCTTAAAAGTTTAAAAGATGAACATTACATTCGATTATGATTCGTATTTAAAAAAACTGTTTTTTTCAACATGTTGGTGCTACGAGACTTTCCTTTTACGAAAGAGTATCTCCAAGAAAAATTGCCACTACATTTTTTACATAGCATCCGAATTTTAGGTAATTTAAGCCATGTTTGATATTGAAAT
>JANQHU010000227.1 GCA_028282485.1 Bacillota bacterium | reverse complement strand
ATACGTCCTGGAGCTAAAACGTTGGTATGGTGTGGAGGCCCACCAAAAAGGATTAAAACAATTAGCCGATTACTTAGAGCGGCAGGGCTTAGAAAAAGGATATTTGGTTATCTTTGATTTCACCAAAGCAAAAGCCCCCGATTTGTGGCAGGAAGACCGGGTAGTAGTGGGGGGTAAAGAGATATTTATGGTGAGGGTCTAACGATTAACTCGGTTAATCATGTTGTCGACCCTCAGTAGTGTAAAAACCCCGGGAGATCGACAGCATAATTAACTAGATTGACAATCAGGATTTTATCAGTTATGATAGGGATATAAAGTTTTGAAGGGCTCGGAGGGTTAGTTGATACCAAAAACTTCCGGGTTGATATTTCGGGCCTAAAATGGGTTTTTAGTCTACCTATGAGGAATTGAAACCAACGAACTTTTGAAAATTTCCAAACAAACATCAGTTTTTAGTCTACCTATGAGGAATTGAAACCTTACATGCTTGGTTAAAGTTTCCGCGAAGTTATCGTTTTTAGTCTACCTATGAGGAATTGAAACATCTGTTCCATGTATATTGCTGAAGAACATTGATCATCGTTTTTAGTCTACCTATGAGAAAAAAAGCAAAAAATTCTCTTAAGATAAATTTCTTGGAGAATTTTTTATATATTTTTAGGAAAAATGGCAATTTTAAAAGGTGATTTCACCGATTAAGTTGAATTGATGTTTTGTAAATATTGTTATTTTATTTATTAAACTAATATTAAAAAATTGAAATTATACAAATTAAGAAAGCGAGTATGCTAGTATGCGTTTACAGGTGGAATTTGCTTTGGAAGATTCTGAAATAGTTTTGCCTTTGCAGTATAATCATTTGGTTCAAGCAGCCATTTACCGTACTTTAGAAGGGGACTTTGGCGATTTTTTACATGATAAAGGTTACCAAGGAGGAGGGCGAACCTTTAAGCTTTTTACTTTTTCTCGTTTGCTTGGCAAGTACCGCATCGTCGGAGAAAAAATTATATATAATACTGCGCCTAGTATAGTTATTTCCTCACCCGTGACCGAGTTTTGCCAGTTTCTTTTAAACGGCTTGCTCACTAAGGGAACATTGCGCTTGGGTGAGGTGGTTCTTAAAGTGAATAATGTTAGTGTCGCGAATCCCTTGGTGGTGGAAGAAAAGATTATTTTAAAATTAATCTCACCAGTGGTAGCCTATAGTACACTCTTAAAACCGGAAGGAAGCAAGTATACCTGCTATCATCAGCCGGGAGAGGGTGAGTTTACCCGTATTGTTGGTGAGAATTTGCGTAAAAAATATCGGGCTTTATATCAGACCGAACCAAGGGCGGGAGAGTTAGTCATTACTAGCAACAGTAGGTATCATAAATTACATGTAGTGAAATATAAAGGAATGATTATTAAAGGCTACTCCGGGCAAGTGGAATTAACTGGTTCCCGAGAAGTCTTACAAGTGGCAGTGGAAGCCGGGCTGGGGAGTAAGAATAGTATGGGTTTTGGGTGTGGGGAACTCAAGTTATTAACTTCTGGAGATCGCCAGCATAGTAAACTGGGTTGACAATTAAGGTTTTTTTTGAAAAACTTTTATTATTTTTTGTTTATGTGATATAATAAATTGAGCAGAATGCGGATTTGGGAGGAAGTTAGTATTGAGAAAAAAAATTAAAAAGCGCTTTAATACCCGGGGTCTTTGTGTCCCCCAAAAGCATTTTATGGTAGATATTGGGGAGAAACTAAGCCAAATAATT
>JANQHU010000224.1 GCA_028282485.1 Bacillota bacterium | reverse complement strand
AATCGCTCTTACCAGTTTCGGCTAACCGGAGCCCCTCTTCCCCATCATTGGCTATCAAGACTTCATATCCTTCTGCCCTTAAATTATAGGTAACTGATTCGACAATCATCGGCTCATCGTCGATCACCAGAATTCTCTTTCCCAATTTTTGTTTCTCCTTTTGATTAATAGCGCTCGGTATGGCCAGTTACCAGATAAATTACTCTTTCTCCGATATTGGTGGCATGATCCCCTACCCTTTCCAAATAGCGCGCTACAAAAAGTAGATTGAGAGCCTGTTTCGAACGGGAAGAATCTTGGCCGGACATAATGATATCGCTGAGCTCATTAAATAAGGCTACATAAATTTCGTCAATTTGATCATCATTCCGACAAGTCTCTTTGGCCAAGTCCACATCCCGATCCACAAAAGCTTTTAAACTATTCCGAATCATAGTCTCCACCATGCGCGTCATTTTGGGAATATCAACCAGGGGCTTAATTAATTTTTCTTTCCCAATTCGTAAATTAATCTCCGCAATATTGGTGGCATGATCGGCGATCCGTTCTAAATCGCTGGCGGTCTTTAAAGCGGTAGTAATGACCCTTAAATCTTTTGCAATTGGCTGTTGTAAAGCAATCAATCTAATACAGTCGTCTTCAATTTTATGTGAAAGATCATCAATAGGATCATCACCATCAATGATTTTTTGAGCTTGTTCTAGATCTTGTTTGGCCAGAGAATCCACTGCTAAAAAAATAGTTTCTTCTACCATACTCCCCATTTTTAATAATTCCTGTTGTAAATCGCTTAATGCTTTATCAAATAATTCTCGCGTCATTCTGATGTTCACCTCCACTGTTTTCAAAAAACACATAAAATATAATATTAATTATATCTTTTTTTGACCCCAAAAACCAGTTTTTCCAAAAAATTTTTGTTTTTAACCAAAACGGCCGGTTAAATAGTCTTCGGTTTCTTTTTGGCTCGGATTAGTCATTACCACATCTGTCTTCCCGTATTCCACTAACTTTCCTAATAAGAAGAAGCCAATATGATCGGAGATCCGGGCGGCTTGTTGCATATTATGGGTGACGATGACAATGGTATACTCTTTTTTTAATAGGGAAATTAAGTCTTCGATCTTCGCCGTCGAGATGGGATCCAAGGCCGAAGCCGGCTCATCCATTAACAAAACTTCCGGTTCGACCGCTAGGAGTCTAGCAATACAAAGTCGTTGCTGTTGCCCCCCGGAAAGTCTCAGAGCCGGGGTCTGTAATCGATCTTTAACTTCATCCCACAAAGCAGCATGGATTAGACTTTTTTCGACAATTTCACTTAATTTCCCTTTATCTTTTAACCCGTGCACCCTGGGACCGTAAGCAACATTGTCAAATATGGACATGGGAAAAGGATTTGGTTTCTGAAAAACCATGCCCACTCGCTTTCGTAAAGCCACTACGTCCATTTTAGGATCATAGATATCCGCTCCATCTAAGGCCACCTTTCCTTTCAGGCGCACCCCGTCAATCAAATCATTCATACGGTTTAAAGAACGCAAAAAAGTACTCTTGCCACAGCCGGAAGGGCCAATTAAAGCGGTAACTGATTTTGGATAAAC
>JANQHU010000218.1 GCA_028282485.1 Bacillota bacterium | reverse complement strand
ACCAGGAGTTCCTTTTTCCACGATAAAACAACTAATTCCCCGCGGGCCTTTTCTTTTATCGGTAATCGCCATTACCGTATAAATTTCCGCTTCGCCACCATTAGTAATCCATTGCTTGGTGCCGTTTAAAACATACTCATCTCCGTCTAATACGGCAGTAGTCTCCATCCCAGCCGGATCACTGCCGGCATTAGCTTCGGTAGCGGCAAAGGCAGCTAAGCGCTTTCCCGAAGCAATCTCCGGTAAGTATTTCTTTTTTTGGGCTTCTGATCCTAAAACTAAAATCGGCATACAACCCAGGCCCGAGGCCGCATAGCTGACCGCTATCCCACTACAAGCTCGGGATAACTCTTCCACTACTAAACATTGTTCAAAAACGCCACCGCCAAGTCCGCCGTATTCTTCCGGTAAATAAACCCCGAAAAGATCCGAATCAGCTAAGACTTTCATAATGTCCCAGGGAAATTCGCCTGTTTCATCTAATTCTAAAGCAACCGGGGCAATCTTTTCTTCCGCAATACGACGTGCTAAATCCCTAATCATTTGTTGTTCTTCTGATAAAAAGTACTCCACAAATTCCAGCCTCCTAGATTTAAAATAAAATGGTAATACTCTTTAAAACTTATAAAATTTCTTTTAGTCTAACATAGTGGTTAATGCTTGTCAATGCAATGGTTTACCAAATTATAAATTAATATTATTTGTTATATTAATAATTCACTTTTGGAGAGACGTTCGGTTACTATTTGACAAAATTCCTCCAAACCATTTTTCAGTTGAAAATCTGCCAGGTTTTCTTTAACAGCAATAACTTGGCGGTCTAAATCTCTTATCATTTCTAACTGAATTTGTAACTCCTGCTCGTTATAAGCTACAAAACCTAAGTTGTTTTTTTCAACATAAGCCACAATCTCCTGCTCTTGAGGCATAATTGCTTCTAAAGCATTAATGAGCAAGAAAGTTTTTAAACTTAAAGCTTCCTGCAAAATTCCCGGCCCCGGTTTGCTAAAGAGGTAATCGGCTGCTTTCAGGAATTGACTCATCTTGTTAGTCCACATAATGACTTTTAAATCAAGACCTTTTTCTGATTGTAATTTTATGGCTGCTTCGTAAATTTCTTGATTGTTATAACAAAGCAGAATTAACTGCCAGTCAAATTGCATAAAGAGCTCTTTATTTAATAATGTTAAGTTGCGCAGACTACCATAGGTATTAAAAAGTAGCACCGGCCGCTCCGGATCCAAGCCCAATTTTAGCTTCATCGCCAAACGAGAATACTGAGTGTTAATTAATAAAGTTTGGGGATTAATTAAGGGGGAACCGGTATGAATTTTGTTTGGCTCCGTTTTGGCATATTTGATTAAATAATCAGTATTAATTTGACTAGGTGAATAAATTAAATCCGCTTGATTATCCCCCCAACTCCAGAGGCATTTACCGAACCAATCTGTGACACAAGTTATAAAGGGTAGGTCCGGCTGAATCTGTTTAAAATAAGGAGCTAATTGAGCAGCTGTCGCAATTACAACAATTACCATTTTTGGATTATATTTAGCTTCAATGGATGCGGCTAATTGTTGGTGATATTCTTGATTAATCACATAATCATCCCCAAAGGCTTCGTTCAAAATATCATGATAAACCTCATATAATTGGGGATTGTTTTGCGAAAGATGTTGATACAACATGGTTGTTCGCCAAAAGACCGGATCTATTTCTTCTAAACGAACTATCCTAACTTTTGTTTCCGTATCTTGATAATAAATCTCCTGCAACCTTTTCTCGATTAATTGGGCGGCCGCATTATGCCCGGCACCGGCACTTCCGGTAATAATGATCACTTCTTCTCGCTTCTTGACAGTAGTTTTGGTCTCTGAATTTAAAGTAGGTTTTTTAACTAGATTGTTGGAGATATGTAGCAGTAATAATAACCGAAAAATATTTTTTTCG
>JANQHU010000182.1 GCA_028282485.1 Bacillota bacterium | reverse complement strand
AAAAAAGTCCTCAGAAAAATTTTTTCGTTAAATTAAGTAGCAAAGTAAAAACAATATTAAAACTAAAATAATTAATTATTGGTTTTGATAATTTGTTTTTAAAACATAGCTAAAATATATATAGATGGAGGATGGTTATGGATAGTTTTTCGTTTAAAATTTTAGAGAAAAAAATTATTATCAAAATTAAAGACCGTATTTGTGAGACTTCGGATGAGATGTTGTCTAGTCGCTTGTTTCGTGATTTTGTCAAAATTTGTTTTCAAGAGCTGATTGAGAAAGAATCGCCTTTGTTAACAGTCTTTCAAAAACCGATTAATGAAATCGGCGCAGATGACATTAACTGTTTTGTCGAAGTAATTAAGATGTTAACCAAAATGCCCTTGGCTTCGATTCCTAAATTAATTGAAAATGCCGAAGGCTTAGTGGCAGATAAGGAACGGTTGAATGATTTAATTGAACACCTTTATAATTTCTGGCGTGGTTACGAACGTTTTATGATTTGTCGTTCCAAAGGGAGCGATTTGGATAAGCGTCCGTACCGAACTTTCAACAAAACCGTGGAAAGCTTGACCCGAATGGTTCGTAGTATTTACCGGGATCTCCAAGAAAATGTGTTAGGCCAACATCCCAATATTTATCGTCAAGTGCGAGCCGGAGCGGAGATTTCCACCATTGCTTTTCCGAGAGATCTTTATCAAAAGGATAGTCCTTATGAGAAGCTCAATCCTGTTTCGATTATTAGACAAATGTTAATTTATCCACCCTTAATTTTGAATCCGCCCATGAATAAAAGAACGGGTAAATTTGAACGGGTTGACCGTAATCCCTTAGATCTTGTTAATCTGGATTCGGAAGAGTGGCTTTGTTATCCGGCTAAAGTAGGCTCTTTGTTAATTATGATTTATTTTCACGAAAAATTCTTTGAGTTAGGTTTTTCCTTGTGTAACTTATTTGAATTGGCCGACGATGAGTTCATGAAACGCAAACCCGATGCAGTTTATCTTTTTGGGGTTCCGGGAGAAGCCCTCTACGAATTTTCCGCTTTTCCCACGGTTTTTTATGAAGACACTGCCAATGATTGTCTAGTGGCCGCCGTACCTAATAAAGATGATTTTGGTTATTTTGGTTATTTGAAAAAGATGGTGTTGACCCTGTTTAACATTAAAATGATGAAGGCCGAAAAGATGCCTTATCACGGGGCCATGGTCAATATTCTTTTAAAAGGAAATAAATCAAGTACTATTCTGATTATTGGTGATACCGGAGCAGGTAAATCCGAGACTTTAGAAGCCTTCCGGACCATTGGTGGTAGTGAAATTGAGGAGATTACCATTATTGCCGATGATATGGGATCTTTAGATATTGATGAAAACGGCGAGATTATCGGTTATGGAACAGAAATCGGGGCTTTTGTCCGCTTGGATGATTTACAACCCGGTTATGCTTTCGGGCAGATTGACCGAACCATAATTATGAATCCGAACCAGACTAACGCCCGGGTAATTATTCCGGTGACTAATTATAATACGATTATTAAGGGTTATAAAGTGGATTATATTCTCTATGCTAATAATTACGAAGAGGTAGATGAAGATCATCCGCTGATCGAACAGATTAATAGTTCTGAAAAAGCCTTTGAAACCTTTAAAGAAGGTACCGCCATGAGTAAGGGAACTACTACCAGTACTGGTTTAGTCCATACCTATTTTGTTAATATTTTTGGAGCGGTTCAGTATAAACAAGAGCATGATCAGATTGCCAAACGATATTTTGAAGCTTTTTATCAAGAAGGAGTCTTTGTGGGGCAGCTACGTACTCGATTAGGAATTGATGGTTGGGAACGGAAAGGTCCGGAAGAAGCGGCTATCGCCTTGTTAAAACTCTTGGCCGGAAAAGCTGACTAGTTATAAATTTTAAGAGGATACTCTTTCGAGGGGTTTTTTCTAAAAAGCTTGCTGGGAAGAGTATCTCTATATATCGGATTTTTAGCCGAAAGGAAGTTATAGGTTGCAGCGCTTTGAATTAGCAATTATGAGATTTATTATTGGTAGTGCCACCCCAATCACCTTTTTTTTAATTACTTGGGGACTAAGCCTGTTGTTTTTGCCGCCCCAAAAGGCGGGGTTGGTGGGAATAGTTGGTTTTTTTCTCGGCATCATATGTAATCTGGTCTGGTTGCGCCAACGGTTACGCAATGTTTATGCATTAGATCTCCGAATTCTCGGGGGAGTTTACTTGTTTTTTAATATTTATATTTATAGTTTTTTTATGGGAATTCCTCTTTTTAACTTACTACCGGGGATCCTAGCCGGAATTTATATGGGGCGGCGGCTGCACCATCAAAAGATCTCCGGAACTAATTTTCAGCAAATCAAGCAAAAAACGGCTGTTTTAACCGCCGTCATGATGTTGATTATTTTTTTGATTTCCTCAATCATGCTTATGCAAAATTCCCAAACAGCCTTGGAGCTATATGGGAAACTTTTTAATTTAGGAACAACAGATCTTGGGAGCAACTTTGCCATGTTAATATTAACTCTTTTGGGAAGTGGTTTGCTATTGGTTTTTGGTCAATACTGGCTTACTAAAATTATTACCCAGTGGTCCTATAATTTAAAGGATTTATAATTAAAAAATCAAATCAATCAGTTCTTAAATAATAAAAATTAAGAAAAGAAACGGAGTCTACTTGATGACGGAAACTGAAGCTGGAGATTATGCAATTAAGATCAATAACTTAAATAAATCCTTTCAGACCTTTCAAGCGGTGCGTAATTTACAATTTACAGTTGCCAAGGCTACTTGCTTCGGGCTCTTAGGGCCTAACGGAGCGGGTAAAACCACCACCCTGAAACTTCTTTACGGAAAAGCAAAACCAGATCTTACGCCAGAAACCCAAATTGATGTTTTTGGGTTAGATCCCCACAAAGGAGCTTTGGGAATCAAAAGTTTTGCCGGAATTGTGCCCCAACAAGATAATCTCGATAGTGAATTAAATGTCCGCGATAATTTAAGAGTTTATGCCAAATTTTACGGTCTTTCTCCCCAAGAAACCCAAAAACAGATTGATAATCTGTTAAGTTTTATGGAGTTGGAGGAAAAGGCCCTCGCCAAAGTAAAGGAATTATCGGGAGGAATGCAACGGCGGCTAACCATCGCTCGAGCTTTAATCAATCACCCCCGGCTCTTAATTCTCGACGAGCCTACTACCGGACTTGATCCTCAGGTAAGGCATTTGATTTGGAACAAATTACGGGAATTAAAGAATACGGGAGTTACTATTTTATTAACCACCCATTATATGGAAGAAGCCTTTCAAATTTGTGACCGCATTATCATTATGGATAAAGGGGAAAAAATCCTGGAAGGCAGTCCCCGTGATTTGTTGCGGGCTAACTTAGAAAAACACGTGCTAGAAATACCCTGGTTAAGGGCATTAAGTAATTCTACAGAAACTTATTTACAGAAGCATCAGATTCGCTACGAGTTTTTTAATGATACGCTTTTTGCCTACAGTAATAGTTATGAATCGTTAGCTAGTTTCGGGGAAAACTTAAAATTAGGGGATTACTATTTACGGAATGCAAATTTGGAAGATTTATTTTTAAAAGTGACCGGAAGGAGTTTAAATGAGCTACAGTAATTCAGCCCCGATTCCTTCTTGGTGGAAACGCCTTTACAGTGTTTGGTATCGGCATTTTCGAGTTTATACTTCCAATTTTTACAGCAATGCCTTTCCGCCTTTTTTTGAACCTTTGATTTTTTTAGTGGGGTTAGGATTGGGACTGGGGAGTTTTATTCCTGAAATCAACGGCATGGGGTATCTGCTTTTCTTAGCCGGAGGAATTATGGTCACCAGTGCCATGTATACAGCCGCTTTTGAATGTACTTATGGTACGTATATTCGTTTGGTAATTGATCGAATCTATGACGGAATGTTAGGCTCGCCACTTTTAGTAAGGGATATTATTTGGGGAGAGATCCTTTTTGTCGGAACTAAAGGCTTCTTTTTTTCCTTAGCAGTTTTAATAGTAGTCTCTTGCTTTGGAATCGTTAAGGAACCGTTAAGCATCTTGGTGCCTGGGGTCGGCTTTTTAACCGGGGTAATTTTTGCCGCGTTATCATTGGTGATTACTTCTTTAGTACACAATATTAATCATTTTAATTTTTACTTAACGGGTTGTTTATCCCCGATGTTCTTTTTTGCCGGAGTGGTCTTTCCTCTTGCCAATTTACCGCTAGGATTGCAGTATTTCGCCGAGATCCTCCCGTTAACCCATGTAGTTAGACTAGCCCGCGCCTTAATTAGTCCGGAGCTATTGAATTTTAACTTAGTTTATGATTTTTTATATTGTCTGGTCTTTTTGGTAGTAATGAGTTGGTTAGCAATTAAAGGCTTAGAGAAACGGATGATTGATTAGAAGAAACATAGAGAAAGTAGAGCAGATTTGTGCAGCTATTCTATTAAACATAAAAATAGTATGGATTAACTTAAAACTAATATATTAATCTTGAGGAGGCAGAAAGAATGATTTCGGTAACTGATTTTAAAACAGGCTTAACAATTGAGATTGATGGCGAACTATATACGGTGGTTGAGTTTATGCACGTTAAACCCGGAAAAGGCGCCGCTTTTGTCCGCAGTAAGCTCAAAAATATTCGGACTGGTTATAGTGTAGAGCGAACTTTTAATTCCAATGAAAAAGTAGGGACCGCGCGGATTGACTTTCGGGGTATGCAGTTTTTGTACAAAGCCGATAATGATTACACCTTCATGGATATGGAGAATTACGAACAGATCACTATTCCTGAAGACAAAATGGGCGATACTATTAAATATTTGAAAGAAGATATGGTGGTTGAAATTCAGTTTTATCAAAACGAGATCCTCGGGATTCAGCTTCCCAACACCGTTGAGCTAGCCGTTACCGAGACTGATCCTAGTTTCAAAGGAGATACGGCTACTGGAGGAACCAAACCAGCCACTTTAGAAACAGGAGCAGTAGTAAATGTGCCTTTCTTTGTGGAAGTAGGAGATGTTTTACAGGTAGATACACGAACGAATCAGTATTTAAAACGAGTGAATAAGTAGACTTTTTGTGCCGTGTGCGGCACATTACTGCCGCGGGAGTCGTGTTTCTGGTCTCCGGACCTTCCTTTTTTATCCCACGGCTGTCCTGCCGCGGGAACCCACGAAGAGCATTGGGAGTCGGACATCGTGTCCGCCTCCTTCAGGGTAATAGGATGTGGGGCTAGGCTTCTGGAGGCCTCCTTGCCTCGAAGCCACGCACCCGGCCTCGTGCCGGGTTTTTGCTTTTAGAGAGATAGTTTTAACATATAAATTTTCCAAGTGGTATTGGAGTGTTGTTTTGCGAAAGTGTTGGCATTAGGGGAGTTAGGGGTGGTTTTTGTTTATCTAAATTTTTTGGTAAAACGCCTGGAAAAAGATTGAGGAAAGTATTATAATGACTAAGAAAAAGGGGATTTGAGGTTTTTGAGACGTTGGTTTAACCTAAACATATGATGTAGATAATACGCAGATAGCTTGTAATCTTTTATCCCGGCAGGGAGGCCGGGTGCGTGGCTTCGAGGCAAGGAGGCCTCACAGCCATCGCCCCACATCCCATTACCCTAAAGGAGGCGGTCACGATGACCGACTCCCAACGCTCTTCGTGGGTTCCCGCGGCAGGACAGCCGTGGGATAAAAAGGAAGGTTCGGAAACCATGGGTTGTCCGACGAGTTTTGGTTACTTTTGCTCGCTCAAAAGTAACACCCCTTGATTTACCCGAATTTTTGGTTATTTTACTAAATTAGATATACTCTTTTTTGAGTTATCTTTAGACTTATTTGATGTGGTTAGTAAATTTGATAATGAAGTTTTCAAAAAAGTTTTATTTCGATGTTTTTTATTAAACCTCTCCCAATCCATAGCATAAATCGGCATTTCAGGGGGAACATAGGTCTTTAATACGTCTTTGAGCGTTACTTTATTTTTGTTAAATTTCTTTTGAAAAGCAGCATTAACATAAGCAGAAATTTCTGTTTGGATACTTTGAATTATTTTATTTTCTTCGTAATCTCTTTTTTTAATTTCTGAAACTGGAACAATATTTTCTATATTTTCAAGTTTTTCTAATAAAACGTTGATTTTAGTAATACTAAATTGACTATAATATTGACATTCTTTTTTGAGATTATTGATGATAAATTCGCAGTTGGGTTTATAGTAATTGAGAGCTAAATTAGATAAAAAACTAATTTTCGACAATGGCTTGGTGAGTGTTTCTTTGGGAATGAAAATGCCAGAGATAGCTTCTTTGATTATTATATAGCGTTGAGACTCATCTTTATGTATACTCTTCTGAAATGAATGCTTTTTACTTTGATCTTTACAACGTAGTTTGAAACGAAGCTCGTTATTGATCACATCATTTATTTTATTGTCTATTATAAAACTAATACCATTTTGTATATACATGTTAAAAGCAACTCTTGGGGAATAACCAGTATTTAAATCATTTCTAGGAGCTGTAACACAAGAGATACGGGTATTTTTATTATAACCACCAAAATTTCTTGCTAGATTCAAACCTTTTTCAGCAGCACCTTTTTCCGAAAGAATCCCATGGTCCATAATTCCGATTAACTTGAGCACATTCAATCCAATCCCGTGATAAATATAATCTGTATTATTGATAATTTGGGGAGCTTTATTTTGCTCTAAAATGATTGGAGGAGTGGAAGATTTAGTTTTATTCATTTGCATAGCAAAAATCACCTCTAAAAATATTTAAGATTAACAAATATATTCTATTATTTCCATTATAATCAAAAAAAAAAAAAATACAAGATCAAATGGAATAATTAACAAATTATTAACCTACTTGCACTTTTTGGTGGTAGTTAGTTGTAGAGGTAAGTTATTTTTGGTATACTAAGAGCAAGAAAAGCAAGAGAAGTCGAGATAAAAGCAAAGCAGGGGAATTGAATGAAAAGATTACCCATCGGAATACAAACATTTCGGAAACTGATTGAAAAGGATTTTTTATATGTGGACAAAACAAAGATCATTTACGATTTAATTACTACCGGCGGAGGTTACTACTTTCTCTCCCGGCCGCGGCGGTTTGGCAAAAGTCTTTTAATCTCCACTTTAAAAGAAATTTTTTTAGGAAATCAGGAATTGTTTCGGGGACTCTGGATTTATGGGAAGATTTCTTGGGAGAAACACCCGGTGATTCATCTTGATTTTAGTGTGATTACTCATTCAAAAGGACGAGAAAACTTTGAAAATAACCTAAATTATTATTTAGATACTATAGCTAAATCCTATGATCTGACTTTGATAAGCGGAGATAACAAAGAAAAATTTAAAGATTTAACCGTTAAACTCCATGAAAAATGTGGCAAAATAGTATTGTTAATTGATGAATATGATAAACCGATTATTGATTATATTGAAAATTCGCAAAAAGCTAATGAAAATAAAGAGGTGTTAGCAAGTTTTTATGAGGTAATTAAAAATATTGATCCTTATCTCGAATTTGTTTTTATCACCGGGGTATCTAAGTTTTCCAAGGTCTCGATTTTTTCCAAATTAAATAATTTAGAAGATATTACTATCAGTAAAAATTTTGCCACAATCTGTGGATATACTCAAGAAGAATTAGAAAAATATTTTTCTTCGTATATTGAACTGCTTTGTCAAGAAATCGAAATGTCCAAAGCAGTAGCCATGAAAAAAATTAAAATTTGGTATAATGGATATACTTGGAAATACAAAACCCCGACAGTTTATAATCCGTTTGGGATTTTAAACCTAATGAAAAGTAGAGAATTTCAAAATTATTGGTTTCAAACGGCTACACCCACCTTTTTAATTAAGCTAATCAGAGAGCAGCAGATCCAAGTAGCAGACTTTGAAGGTTACTTAACGGGAGCGGCTGCATTTGAATCTTTTGATTTAGAGAAACTTCATGTGGCGTCATTATTATTTCAGACCGGGTATTTGACCATTAAAAAAGAAGAAGACGGATTGTATGAATTGGGATACCCCAATCATGAAGTCAAAGAATCTTTTTTGACCCATATAATGGCGGACTTTAGCGGTCGGGCCGCCCTGGAAATTGCTCCTATTTATAAAAAAATGTTGCAGTATTTAAAAAGTCAAGACTTTGCAAAATTTAAAAAGGCTTTACTTGCTTTATTTGCCGGAATCCCCTCCCAGCTCCACCTAGACCACGAAA
>JANQHU010000165.1 GCA_028282485.1 Bacillota bacterium | reverse complement strand
TCTGTTTTTTGTGCAATTAACAGAATACGGGGATTTCAGATGCATTTCCTACTTTTTTAATAAATTTTTTTGTCAAGCACACATTTTGGTGTTGAGCCTATATTTAAATTCTTTATATTCATCACTTTTATGAAATTTTTCAATTGCTTGCTGAGCCCATTCTTCTTCGGATTCTTCCATTTTTTGTTCCAAAAATTCATAAAGATATTTGGGGATAATTACTGCCACTTGACTCCCTTTAGAATCAATAATACTTATATCTTCAGGATCTTCTCCTAAAATTAATCTTTGCAAATCATCAGGTAGTTCCTCCAACTTAAAATTATACAACTAATTACCCCCTTTAATTCTCTTTGATAAAAAGACTTTTAAAAACTAGTCGGCCGCATCAGCGGGAATAAAATCACATCCCGAATGGAAGCAGCATCGGTTAAGAGCATTACTAAACGATCAATGCCCATGCCCATGCCCCCGGTGGGCGGCATACCGTGTTCGAGGGCAATCAAAAAGTCTTCATCCCAAACCATGGCATCTTCGTTTCCTTTAGCCTTTTCTAAGGCTTGTTCTAAAAATCTTTTGCGTTGGTCCACGGGGTCATTCAACTCCGAAAAAGCATTGGCCAGCTCCCGGCCGTAGATAAATAGTTCAAAGCGGTCGGTTAATTCTGGATTATCCGATTTTTTCTTAGCCAAGGGAGAGATCTCCACCGGATAATCAATTAAAAAAGTAGGTTGTATTAATTTCGGTTCCACAAATTCAGAACAAATCTCGTCTAACACCATTCCTTTGGTGGCCTGATCATCAATTTTTAATCCCAAACTCTTGCCGACAGCTACTGCGGCTGCATCGGAATCAATGGTTAACCAGTCGATTCCGGTGTAATTCTTAATAGCCTCGGTGATTGAAAGACGCTGGTAGGGTGGTTCCAAATCAATGGCTACTCCTTGATAAGTAATTTGGGTAGTTTGACAGACGGCCCTAGCTGCTGCTGCGACTAGCTTTTCGGCTAATTCCATCATGATTTCATAGTCAGCATAAGATTGGTACATTTCGATCATGGTAAACTCCGGATTGTGCCGGGTGGAAATCCCTTCATTCCGGAAACAACGCCCAATCTCATAGATCCGGTCAAAACCACCGACAATTAAACGTTTATGGTAGAGCTCCAAAGCAATGCGCAGGGTCAAATCCAGATCTAAGGTATTATGATGAGTATTAAAAGGCCGGGCGTGTCCGCCGCCAGCCACTCCGCTCAACACTGGGGTTTCGACTTCCAAAAAATCTTGTTCATCCAAAATCTGACGAATGGTACTAATTACTTTGGACCGTTTTAAAAAGGTCTCTTTAACTTCAGGATTGGCAATTAAGTCTAAATAACGTTGACGGTAACGAATATCCGTATCTTTTAAACCATGCCATTTCTCCGGTAACGGCCGCAAGGCCTTCGTTAACAGTTGAAACTCCTCAATCTGAACCGTTATTTGTCCCCGCTTGGTTCTAAAGACTAATCCGGTAATCCCTACAAAATCTCCTAAGTCGGAGGATACTAATCTTTCAAAACTTTCGTTTCCTAAAACATCTATTTTACCATAAATCTGGACATTACCAGTTTGATCGACAATATTACCAAAGCAAGCCTTACCCTGATCCCGCTTTGATATCAAGCGACCGGCAATTTTCACCCGATTGTTTTCTAGCTCCTCAAATCTTTCGGTAATCTCCAAAATCCGGTGCGTGCGATCAAATCTCTCCCCGTAAGGATTTTCCCCTTTTTCAATTAAAGAATTCATTTTAGCTAAGCGTTGTTCAAACTGCTCATTGGCTGCTACGGGTTGATGCTTTACTTCTTTTTCCACTTACATTCTCTCCTTAACTAAAGAATAATGCTGCCTGAGCAGCACTGAAAATTACTAGCAAATTTTTTTAACCATTTAAAAAACTAGAGTGGTTTTACACCACCCTTACTTCCCAATCTGAATTATCTTGTATTGAATGGTTCCGATAGGAACATTCACATTAACTACATTGCCCACTTTTTGCCCCATCAGGCTTCGGCCCACTGGGGACTCATCGGAAATCCGAAATTCACCGGGATCGGCTTCTGCGGAACTTACAATCATGTATTCCACTTCCAAATTATTATTAATATCCATTAACTTTACTTTCGAACCAATTCCCACATCATCGCTGTGTACTTCATGTTCATCAATTACTTTGGCATTTCTTAATAATTTTTCAATAGAAAGGATTCGCCCTTCAATAAAACCCTGCTCATTCTTGGCATCTTCGTATTCGGAATTTTCGCTAATATCCCCAAATTCCAAAGCTTGCTTAATTCTTTCCGCCACCTCGCGCCGTCTGACGGTCTTTAAATGCTCCAACTCTTTTTCATACTTGGCTAAACCATCTACAGTTAAGACGGTCTCTTTTTCGTTCATATGACTCATAATCGCCTCGCCCCTTTCCGGTAGCATTTCTTTTTAAGTAATATATAATTATTTCGGCAAAAATATAAATCTTTTAATAGCTTTTCAAATCTCTAAAACTCTTCTTGCTAAAACATTTATAATTATAATAGATACAACTATTTGTGTCAATAAAAAATCGGTAATGCCAATTTAAGTTAGCAAAATATTTTTTTATCTCGTGATAGCGCTAAAACCCACCTCCTCTGGGGTGGGTTTTAGCGCCAAATCAAAAGCTACTGTCTTTAAATGACTTTGGGTCATTTACAAACTTATAAACTACTTCCTTCACCAACATTACCACTTAATTCCTGGCTTTTATTTTGAGTAAATAATGAAACCACAAACAAAGTTAGGAAACTAAGAGGTACCGAGATGATGGCCGGATTATTAATCTGTACCGGAGCTTTCACCCCATATATTTTATAAACATTCACAAAAGTTTCTTGGGAAAGCAGAATCATTCCTAACGAGACTACCAAACCAACAATAATCGAGGAAAAGACCCCTTTGGCCGTAGTCTTTTTCCAGAATAAGATCATGATAATCGCTGGCAGATTAGCGGAAGCGGCCACTGCAAAGGCCCAACCAACCAGATATGAGACATTCATTCCCTTAAATAAGATCCCCAGGATAATCGCCACTACCCCAACACCAATAGCCGCAATTTTACCCGCTTTCACTTTATTGTTATCAGTTAGCTTCATTCCCAAGAAGCGGTCCATTAAATCGTGGGCCACTGCCCCAGAAGCGGCCACAATCAGGCCACTGACCGTCCCCAACACTGTGGCAAAGGCCAACGCGGAAATAATGGCAAAGATGGTTACCCCAAAAGATTTGGCCAGTAAGGGGGCCGACATGTTATTATTGGAAATATCAATTACTCCGTTGACCATGGCTCCCAAACCGATATAAAGGGTCAAAATATAGAACAAGCCGATGGCTGCAATCGCTACAATCGTCGATTTGCGCGCACAAGCCGGGCTAGGTACCGTATAATACCGAATCAGGATATGAGGTAAGGCGGCGGTCCCGCAAAACAAGGCGATCATCAAAGAAACAAAATCCAATCTCTGTAACGGTGAGGCTCCTTTCTCCGGATCCACCTTAAACTTTAAGCCCGGTTTTAAAACTTCTTTGCCCGGGGTGGGATTCTGGTAATAGACGGTATATTTGCTGCCGTTTTCGGTAAAATTAACCTTACTCCATCTTAAGACTACCCCGTTCTTTATTTTTTCAATAAAAGAGAAGGCGCTTAAGGTCCCGGTTTTATTCTCAGCTTTACCATCAAGTTCACTCATATGACCTACTTGATAAAATAAACTATCATCTTTAGTGCCCCCATTATAAAGGGTATTGCCATTAGGTAAGATTTGGGTATAAAGAGTCTCTTCTAATTCCATTTTCTTCCTGTTGATCTTCCAAATAGAGGCTTTACCATTCTTCTTCAGTCTCACAAAATGATACTTTTTATCAATATTAGTAATTACTTTATCAACAGTATAGGAATCATCCGCAATACTGATCAGATCCTCTTCATAACTAGTTATCCCAATTGTTTTAAATATATGATAAGCTTTGTCCCCTCCGTGGTCAGGAGCGGTGGAAATCCCTCTTGATAAAATCAACATCACCAGCACGATAGAGAAGACAATTAATAAGCCCCCTTTTAAAAACTGGACATAGGTGGTAGAAGTCATTCCGGCGGTGGCTACAATTACCATAACGATAACCCCCACCAAGATCACCCCTGCTTCATGAGGCAGCCCTAACAGCGGCGTAACCAAGGTGCCTGCCCCCACCATTTGGGGAATCAGATAAAATATTGATACCAGCAGCGTACTAATTGCCGAAGCTAATTGAATTCCTTTGGAATTAAACTTGGCATCTAAAGCATCGGTGAAGGTATACTTTCCGAGTCTTTTCATGGGTTCGGCCACTACAAATAACGCTACAATCCAACCCGCTAAATAGCCAATGGAATATAAGAAACCATCAAACCCGGAGATGGCGATCATGCCACAGATCCCCAAAAAAGAAGCCGCCGATAAATAATCTCCGGCAAAGGCGATCCCGTTCACCGACCAGTGAATATTGCCCCCGGCTGCAAAATAATTTTTCGATGATTTAGTTTTTCTGGCAAAGTGATATGAAATTCCTAAAACCGAGGCAACGAACATAGTAAATAAAATAATGGCCCAGGGTGAAGGTACATAGTTCATTCGGCCACCTCCTCTTCCGACTCATTATCATTTAAAATCTCTTCCGCATGAGTACTAACATGATTGTAGATAAAAGCTAAAATAATCGCAAAAATAATTAAACCAAAACCATAAACAATGGCTACATTGAGGCTCCCAAAATCAATTCCCATAAACTTTGGGCTCACCACATTAACCAATATAAAACCAGCATAAACTATACAATAAAGCAAACAAAGCCATTTACCCAACAGCTCTTTTAGAGTAGAAGCATTATCTTTTTTCCACTCAGTCCCTTTTCCGTGCAATCTAATCCCTCCTAAATACTTTTTAATATGGTTAAAGATAGATAATAACATTACTAGTTTATACTATAATTTTTGAAAATGCAATATTACATCAATAACATACATAATTTAGGTTCTGATAGGAACTCCTATCTCCCCCAAAATCCGAGCTAACTGGGACATTCTCTCAAGCTGCAAATTAGTCCCCACCCAATCTTCCTGATCCAGCTCGGCCATAGTTCGTAAAATGGCCTCTCCCAAAGCAGGATAAAGAGGAATTTTCATTCCTTTCTGATTACAAACACTAAGGGGAAGATCACTATTAATAGCAATTAAAGAAGGAAAATTCTGAAATAATTTATACCAAATAATGCGGCGATAGGCCTCCGGTATAGTTAATGAAGACAATTGGCCACAAATAATTCCAATCCGCACTTTTTTTAATCCAGCCAAGGGGTCCACAAATAACTTCGGTGTTATTCCGGCTTCTCCGGTTAACTGATTAGCAATTCTTTCTAAACTGCGCCAGTTAGGTCCAATTAAAGTTAAGAAACGCAACTCCTTGGCTAAGAGCCGGGCACAAACCGCTCCTAAGTTTCCCTCCTCCCAGAGGATGGCCACCTCGGTTTTCTGGGAATTTAACTGATAGATTTTCAAAGTATTCCGAAACTTTTGTAAAAATAATAATAATTCCAAAGCTCGTCCATCACTAATTATCGGTATTTTCTCAGCAGGCTCCGCGGCTTCCGGTGCTAAAAAGGCCCCCGCCGGATCAATTCCGATGACCCTGATTCCCAACTCATAATTTTTTTGGTAAAAAGCCTGCCAAGCTTTAGGGTTATTTAAAAAACTCTTTGGCTCTATCTCTTTGGGTGGCTTGGGTGTTTGAAAACCCTGTCCAAGCAGTTGCTCTTTTTGGAAAAGAACGGTCAGCTCCCCAGTGGGGTAAGGGCCCCTTTTATGCTTCCAGCCTGCCGGAAGCATTTGGCGCAAATATTTGAGGGGAGAGGTTATTTCCAGCAAAGGGGAGACAAAACCAAATTTTTTCAAATTAATAATCGCTCCTCATCTCTTAGCTTCTTAAAAGAACTATGAAAAGAAATTCCAAAATATTCTCCCAATTGATCATTCAGCATAATTTTTAATAAAAAAAACCGTTTTTGGTAGCTAAAAGCGGTCCAAAAACGGTTTTTTAAAGGTTGGAGGGATATTTAGGGGTTAATCAAATTTATTAACCAATTAATTGTAATACTGATTGGGGTTTCTGATTAGCTTGGGCTAACATGGCGGTCGCTGCTTGAGAAAGAATATTTAGTTTAGAGAAGTTCATCATCTCATCAGCCATATCCACGTCTCGAATTCGCGATTCTGAAGCAGTTAAGTTTTCAGCAGCAACGCCTAAGTTATTAATGGTATGTTCTAAGCGGTTCTGGACCGCACCAATACTGGAGCGTTGGCCGGAAACCTTACTAATGGCTTCGTCAATCTTGGTAATCGAACTACTAGCGGTGGAACGATCGGTTACCAAGATGTTATTGACGCCTAAGGCGGTAGAATCCATTCGCCCGATGGCCGCACCCATATCCTGCATCTCGTTAGCTCCAATTTGAAATACCTGGGAGTTATCGACCAAGTGTACATAAGTGCTGTAAGTATTGGAGGTATCTTCGGCCAAGTCAAAAGTCTTCGTGGTAGTATTATAAGTGGCATTAATATCGGCATTAGCATCAAATTTCACGTCCACATTATCATGCACCACACCGATCAGGGTATTGCCGGAAATTTCCACATTTTGGGCAATTACGTTTGAGGAATCATCAGCATCGGTAACGGATACGGTAAACTTACTATTAGTTGCTTCTTGGGAATTAGCAAAACCCAAAGAATTGACTAGCTGCTCATTACCAATAACATTAATGATACCTTCATCACCAGCTTGGGCGGAACGAATCACAAAGGTCCCTTCCACGGTTTCCACACTACTGGCATCAGAACTAGTAACGTAAGAAGCAAACTTATCTTGTTCGTCACCGGCCACAAATTCGGACTGGCCCAGGCCGTTAGAGATAGCATCATTTAATTTATCCCGAACATCCCGAATGGTATCGGTATTGAAAAGAGTGATGGAAGTCTTAGCCCCATTACCTTGAACCAGACTGAGAGTTTGGGGAGTATCCAGTAAAAACTTACCACTGGCATCCCACATCTTATCCACATCACTTAATTGGGTATCCAGAGAGGCTACCTGGCCTAACCCTTCTTCGAAGGTAAAAGTAGTTGGGGCCGCACTGTCTCCAAAGCCATCAATGGTTAACTCCAGATTTCCCGTCGAAACACTACCACTTTCATCTATGGAAAAGAAACTCGTCTCTATGGCATTGTTATTTAAACCATCATTTTCAAAACGCCAATCGACAATGGTATCCGACCCGCCAGTAATAGCCGTATCCACGTCCGTCTCATTTTGAATTTGGATGGAATCATAAGGAGTACTTGCTGCAGCGGCAGCTTTATAATTGAGTGTTACTTTATCCCCTACTTTGATGCCTACTTGA
>JANQHU010000150.1 GCA_028282485.1 Bacillota bacterium | reverse complement strand
ACAGTAGGTGTCTGGAATCAGACATAATGGAGTTTTCGCCTACCGAGGCTGGAAGTGATTTAAAAAATACAAGTAGTCTATTGTATTATGCCTCCAGTGTTGTCTATGGAGGCATATTTTTATTTTGAATATTTTATTTATTAATCTTAATTGGTCATTAATCATAAAAAAGGTGATATGGTAATGAATGAATTTTATATAATACCTGAAGAATTATTTAGAATGGGTAATTCTAAAAGTCCAAGGTTAAGTAATGTACGTTCTAGGGATGTAACAATAATGAACGGAAAAATTATAGCAAATGGAAAAGGGGTTAGTGTTTTTGATAGAGAAGGAATAAATCAATCTCCTATGACTGGTTGGGTTTGGAAGTTTCCTTCAAATACTCGATTACCAATAGGGTTAAAGCTCGTTCATGATAAAAAACATCACTACTGCATATCTCCAACACGTAATATGCTTATTGAAGAATATAAAAGTTTATTGGAAAAAATGTCTATATTTGCTAAGAAGGTTTTTAGAAAAGAAGGTGAAGTAATTTGACTAAACTGGAATTTAACCTGTTAGAGTCAGAAACAAAAATAATATTAGAATCATTAATAGAAAAAGAAGCTAGAATGGTAGAAATATGCCATAAATCAGATGATGAAGATCAAATAGCTGATGTAGGAAATGATCTTATTGAATTACGGCTTTTATTAAAGGATCTTAAAGAAAAAGCTATTTTACTTTTTGGGGAATCAGTTTTAGAGTTTAGTACTGATTCTCTTTAAATCATTATTATTTTAAAAGGAGGTGTCAAAATGGGTGCATTAGCAGAAAAGCAAGCTATGGTAAGTGAGGTCCAACAAAAATTCTCTCAAGCGAATTCCGTAATTTTAGCTGATTATCGTGGTTTAAATGTCCAAGAAGTTACTGAATTACGCCGCAAACTACGAGAGGCCGGAGTTGAGTATAAAGTAATTAAAAATACGTTAACTAGCCGGGCGGCGAAGGCAGCTAATATTGAAGGTTTGGATGAGCATTTGGCTGGACCGACAGCTTTGGCCTTTAGTTATGAAGATCCGGCAGTACCGGCGAAGGTTTTAGCGGATTTTGCCAAAGATCATAAAAAGTTGGAATTAAAAGCTGGGGTTTTGGAAGGTAAAGTGATCAATATTGATTCCGTAAAAGCCTTAGCCAATTTACCATCCCGGGAAGTATTGTTGGCCAAAACCGTGGGACTTTTCCAAGCTCCGTTACGAAACATGGCGGGAGTTTTGGCCGGGCCGTTGCGTAAATTTGTTTATGCGGTGGACGCAGTTCGCAAACAACAAGCTGGCGAATAAATGCTTTTGTGAAGTAAGTTAAAACAAGAATATATTAAAAAAAGTTATTTGTAAATTATTAGGAGGAATTATTAATGTCAAAAGTTAATGAAGTTTTAGAAATTGTTAAAGGCATGACTGTTTTAGAGTTGAATGAATTAGTAAAAACCTTTGAAGAAGAATTTGGAGTAACTGCGGCTGCTCCTGCAGTTGCTGTTGCGGCCGGACCGGCTGCTGGTGGCGCTGCTCCTGCTGCTGAAGAAAAAACCGAGTTTGATGTTATCTTAGCGGCGGCTGGTGCCCAAAAAGTGCAAGTAATTAAAGTAGTTCGGGAAGCCACTGGTTTAGGACTCAAAGAATCAAAAGATTTAGTTGACGGCGCTCCCAAACCAATTAAAGAAGGCATTGCCAAGAAAGATGCTGAAGAATTGAAAAAGAAATTAGAAGATGCTGGAGCAACTGTCGAGCTTAAGTAATTAGGAACCTATCCAGAGCATGATAGTTAACTTTAAAAATAGCTGTTCTTTGTTAAAAGAACAGCTATTTTTTTGATGATTATTTTTTTATAAGTTGGCCTTTGATAAAAAAACGCTGCTTTTTAAAGCAGCGTTGTAGAAGTATATTCTACTTTAATCCCATTATCTTTTTGCCGGGCGAGCTTGGCCTTATTGCCCCGGCCGTCTTCCACGGAAAGTTTTTCTAGCTCATTAGCGACAAAGAAGTTAACAATGGTTGTTTCGACAAATCCTGCCCAACTGATTTTACGAGCTTCCTCGGGTTTTAATTCTTCCATAACTGCCTCCATAATCATAATTATTGCAAAAATGATACACCTGCGATAATATTGTAACTGATGTTGTATTAGAAAACAAGCAGAAAATTTTTAGAAGCCGATAAACATCTGGGTAAAGGCATTGCCGTAAACACCGCTGCCAGCAGCGATCCCAATCCCAATTTGATGATAGTTAGCATTTAAGATATTGGCGCGATGGCCCGGGCTATTCATTAAAGCGCTATGAGCACTTTCCGTCGTAGAGGCCCGGGCGATATTTTCGCCAGCGGTGCGATAACTAACCCCGGCTTGGCGCATCATATCAAAAGGTGAGCCGTAGGTGGGGGAGGTATGGCTGAAATAATTGTTGGCAATCATGTCGGCACTCTTTTGCCTGGCTAAACTAGTCAGCGTTGCATTAACTGCCAAGGGGGAAATTCCTTGGGAGAGACGAGCTTGATTAACTAGACTAACCATTTTGGACTCTTCGGCTGCCAAACTTCCC
>JANQHU010000060.1 GCA_028282485.1 Bacillota bacterium | reverse complement strand
CAGCAGAACCCCAGATAATAATTCACAATCCTTGAGCCGATCCGCCATAATTATATACTTTATAATGTAGGTTCAAGGGCTCTCCCACCGCTAATTCTACCCGGGATACCTCATTACACTGTCTTAGTACCGGGGGGCCCTCTACTCGTTCCTCATAAAGTGATTTTTCACGGGCGCGAAAACAAAGGCAAGTGAAGCCAGGGATATTTTTATAATCAACATCCCCGACTCTCGTAGCTGCTAATTCTAAATTCCAACCGAAGATCCCAGCAATGTTTTGCAACATATCTTCGGGAAAAATATAGTTTTCATTCCAAATATTTCGCAACTTTTGGTCTTGGGTATTCGGAGTCAACAGATCTCGCCACAAAGGAGACTGCCCTTGAAAGTTCTCATCAACGGTTTCGCTTTCAGCACTATAAAAACGGTTAAAATAACGATCAATTAATGAACCATTGCGAAACAGAGACATCTCTAAATTCTGACTCTCTTGAACCATCGTTAAAACAGAGGGACATAAGAGCTTTTTCGAAATAACCTTTGCTAGATTTTCAGCCTCATAATTATTGGTCTCTCCATCAAAAACAGTCAGCCAAGCTTCATCTTCTAAAGGGCTAATCAGGATTCGTCGCTGGGCTTTCTTGTTATCAAATGTTTCAATATAGCCTGCTTGCAAAAAGGTTTGCTTAATTATACCGATCAGCCTATTTCGAATCGCCTTTTTTGGGTTGCTACCAATATAAATCTGCATATTCGTAAAAGAAGAACCCACGCTTTAAGCACCCCACTTCATCTTTCGCCTGTAAATATAACAGATTACTTCCCGGAATTATAGTAGTTCATTAAACAGCCGGTTAAAATGATTTCTCGTTCTTCCTCCGTCATTTGCGGCAGGCTTAAGGTTATTTCCTGAAGTCGGTCTTTTTTGACGAGATAAGCCTTAAAAGTTTCTTTGCCAGTCTTTAGTGCTTCCTCAATTCCCGGAATAAATAGATAATCAGCTACTGCAAAAGAATCTTTTTCGGCCTCAGTTACTACAAAAGGCAACATGCCCCAATTGACTAAATTGCTGCGATACCGTTTAGTAGCGTATTCCAGGGCAATATTGGCTCCTCCCCCCAAAACCCTTTGACAAGAAGCCGCTTGCTCCCGAGCGGATCCATCTCCTGGCTTAACGGCAAAAATCACACTTCCTAGGCTAGTTGCTTGAGCCAACTCTGTCTCTGATAAGGTTAACTTCGCTTCGGCTTTGATCATCGCCAATAACCGACTCAGTTTCGGAGATAACCCCACCGCTGCAGGAGATTTTAGCCAGGCTAACCGCTCTTTTTCCTCTTGCCAAATGGCTTTAGCCCTATCCACGTAAGCCGGTTCTTTCCGGGATAACGTAAACTCCGCTAGCTTTAAAGGATTAGAACGATAGGAAGAAGTCTCCCCAGAAGGAATTAACTCATCGGTAGTGGTTACCGGATCTTTAATTACTGCTGCAAACTTTAATAATAAATTAGTAGCCAAAGGATTAATTTGAGGCCAATCGGCAATATTCGGGCCAAATTTTAATTCCGACTTCAGATCAGCCTTTTGATAGCCATTATAAACTCGGTTATCATAAACCGCTTTATTAAAATTAAAGGTTACCGTTTCTACCGGAACATTCACTTCGGTAGCTGGAGTTAATATCCCTTGATTTAAAGCTGTCGCGGCAATAGAACGGGCATCCATTAAGGCTACCGACGCAATTTGGTTATTAGTTGGTTT
>JANQHU010000056.1 GCA_028282485.1 Bacillota bacterium | reverse complement strand
AGGAATCGTGGTCTTGACCCCGTCAATTTCAAATTCTTCCAGAGCCCGAATCATCCGGCCAATAGCCGCTTCTCGGGTCTCCCCCCAAACAATTAATTTGGCAATCATCGAATCATAGTAGGGGGGAATCACGTATTCTTGGTAAGCCACACTATCAACCCTGACCCCCGGTCCTCCCGGTGGATGATAAATCGTTATTTTTCCGGGAGACGGCCGGAAATTATGCTCCGGATCTTCGGCATTTATGCGACATTCAATGGAGTGACCCTTTAAAGAAATCTGTTCTTGAGAAAAACTAAGCTCCAGCCCGACGGCAACCCGGAGTTGTTCTTTAATTAAATCAACTCCTGTTACCATTTCGGTAACCGGATGCTCTACTTGAATTCGGGTATTCATCTCCATAAAATAAAAACTACCATCTTTATCTAACAAAAACTCAACGGTTCCCGCATTAACATATCCAACGGATTTTGCGCCTAATAAAGCAGCTTCCCCTAACTGCTGCCGGATTTCCGGAGTAACTGCCGGGGAAGGGGCTTCCTCAATTAATTTCTGATGGCGCCGTTGGACGGAACAATCCCGCTCGCCCAAATAGACCCCATTACCTTTTTCATCCATGATCAACTGCACTTCAATATGTTTGGGCTCTTCCAGGTATTTTTCCATATAGACTTCAGCATTGCCAAAGGCAGCCCCAGCTTCGCTCTGAGCGGTATGAAAAGCACTTAGCAAATCTTCTTTATTGTAAACAACGCGCATCCCCCGACCGCCACCTCCGGCGGAAGCTTTAATGATTACCGGATAACCAATCTTCTTGGCTGTTTCCACCAAATCAGCCTCATCTTTAATAGCCCCTTCAGAACCAGGAACTACCGGAACCCCAACATCTTTCATAGTCTGCTTCGCAGTTGACTTATCTCCCATTTTTTCGATAGCTTCTGCCGCTGGCCCGATAAACTTAATGTGATGGGTTTCACAAATCTCGGCAAATCTAGCATTTTCGGCTAAAAAACCATACCCCGGATGAATTGCATCTACTCCGGCAATAGTGGCCACACTAATAATATTAGGGATGTTTAAATAACTTTTGTTTCCTGGAGCCGGTCCCACGCAAAACGCCTCATCAGCATAATGGGTATGTAAAGAATCCCGATCTGCTTCGGAGTAGATAGCAACGGTGCGCACCCCCATCTCTTTACAAGCTCTGATTATTCGCAAGGCAATCTCGCCCCGGTTGGCAATTAATACTTTATTGAACATAATCGAATTAGATACCTCCGCATATACGACAATTTTCTTTTTTTAAATCTTTTCAATTACAAAAAGCTGCTGCCCATATTCAACTGGCTGCCCATTTTCAACTAAAATATTAACTACTTTACCGCGACATTCACTCTCAATCTCGTTCATTAACTTCATCGCCTCAATAATACAGACTACCTGGCCCACTTCAACCACTTGGCCTAATTGCACATAAGGAGCAGCTTCCGGGCTGGGAGAACGATAAAAAGTACCTACCATGGGAGCGGTGATTGTCATTTGATTAAGGTTGCAACTATCTTTTTTATCTGGAATCGCCGCTGGAGCCGACACGGCTTGATCATCTTCACTTAGAGCCGAAGCTACTTGTTGGACGGGTAGGGAAACTTGGGGGACTGCCGGAGCTACCGGCATGACTTGAGGCATTCCACCTATTCCTTTTTTAATGAGGACTTTGGTTCCTTCGTGTTCGTAGTCGAATTCGGTAATATCCGTTCCATCTAACATTTTTACTAGTTCTTTTATTTCTTTAATATTCATAAAAAAGATCCTCCTTCGGGGGAATAAAAAATCATAAGATAAATAATTCACCAATCGCAAAAATTTTCCTTCTTTTACATAGTAAATATCTTTGAAAATAATTATTAATTATGTTCCACAATCTGAATCTTTTCCGGACTAAATCCAGTCATTTGTACTGCCAAATCCCCAATTAAAGCGGCCTTTTGGCCATCTAATTTTTGTCGCAATACAATAGTTATTATCTGCTGGCCCACGGTAACTACGGCTTCCCCAAAACCTTTGGCTTTCAACAAATTTTCTAGTTCTTGTTCCCTTGAGGTTCTTTGGGTAAGCTGCAATATTTCACTTTCCGCCTGTTTTCTAGTCTCCGCCGAAAGCTCCGTTTGTAAGACTAATTGTTGTAATTCTTCCAACTCCTTACTCCGAATCCGGTTCCGTTCAAGGCGCAAATCTAATAAACTGCTTTGCTTGGCCTCATTATTTTTTTCTGCAACCACCACTGGTTTAGGTTCAGTTGGTAATTTGGAAACAATCACCTCTGCCGGTTCCTGGAGCTGCACCATTGACCAAAAACCCCACCCAAATAAGCTTGCAAAAAAAATAATTCCGATAATCAGTCCCATTTTTTCTTTGACCAACCCCAAATTCAACTTTTGATCCATCACTGCAAACCCTCCTCTTTTAATACTCCCGGAACCACTATAATCTTATGGGCCGGTAATCCTAACATAGTACCAGCGGTTATGGTTAATAACTCTTTAATCCGATAATTGCTTGCTCCCGTAGCGATGATGACGATTCCTTGAATTTCCGGGCTTAATGCTTCTTTCAAAATGGGGGTGTCGTTGCCCTCCCGCCCCCTGGCTAAAACTAATTCCTCATTAATATCTTCTTCGCGATTAACCGTATTATTTTCCTCACTAATTCGTTTATTTAACCGGGATTTACGCTCCCAAATCTTTTGGCCACTGGATTTAAAACGGAGATCAACCCGCACCCTCCCCACTCCGGCAATCTGCTCCAAAGTAGCGGTTAATTCAGCTTCTAATTCTCTTTCTTGAT
>JANQHU010000036.1 GCA_028282485.1 Bacillota bacterium | reverse complement strand
ATGCTTATCTAGCGAATAATCAAATTACGATTCATTCCCTTGATTTTAATACTTCCCTTAAGGAGGCTGGAGAAGGGGACTTTATTTATTTTGATCCTCCTTATCATCCCCTCTCGGAGACTTCTTCCTTTACCGGCTATAGCATTAATGGTTTTGGTAAAAAACAACAGCTACGCTTGCAAGAAACCTTTACCGACTTAGACCGACGGGGTTGTAAAGTCTTATTAAGTAATTCGGCCACGGAATTTATTTTTGACCTTTACCGAGATTATGAAATTATTACGGTCTCGGCGAACCGGAGTATCAATTCCGTCGCTGCTGGCCGCGGAAAGATCAATGAGGTTCTGGTTAAAAACTATGCCCACTAAAAATGATCTGGCCTGGGAAAAACTCTTTCACCGCTACGAGATTTTGAAACATTTAAAAGATCATTCTTGTTACGAAATTGAAGCTAAAGTCATCAATACGGTGCGAGAAAGCCGCTTAATGGCCAAGTTTGATCACTATATCAATCTCCCCAAAATTTTTAAAGAACACAAGCTCTCCATCCTACCACTTTCCCGCTCCAAATATATTATCGGGTCTTTTAATACTTATCAAAAAGTCACTTATGATGAGCAGCTGCAAACTACCCCCATCAGCTTTCCTTATCACATTGAAAGCATTGATTCTAACAACCTGTATTCGGAAACCGCTGCTCTCCACGCAGCCTTTATCTCGGGAATTATCAATGAGGTGGCTGGGGAAAAAATGCATTATGCCGTGTCTGGCCGCATGTCCACTTCCAGTTTTCAGTTTAACATCAGAAACCCAAAAGATCAGTCTTTCTATAGAGTGGCTGTCGAAAACTCCCAATGTGAAATTGATGCTGGTTTTGAAGGGAAGGACTCTTTTTTACTAATTGAAGCCAAAAATTTTGCCGTGGGAGACTTTCTAATTCGCCAATTGTATTACCCTTACCGTCTCTGGAGCCAAAAACTAGGAAAAAAAGTAATGCCAGTATTAATGACCTACTCTAATGATCTCTTTAGTTTCTTTATCTACGAGTTTCAAAATTCCGAGGAATATAACTCCCTGCAGTTGAAAGCACAAAAGAACTTTATCTTTACTCCCGAAATCATCACCTTTAACGAAATTACACAGCTGGTTGCCGAGACTATGGTTCTTCCCGAACCGGAGGTGCCTTTTCCCCAGGCGGATAAATTTCAAAGAGTAATTGATTTACTTGGCTTATTAGTAGAAAACGACCTAACTAAAGAGTTTCTCACCCAAAATTATCAGTTCGACAGCCGCCAAACCGATTATTATACTAATTCTGCCATTTATTTGGGATTAGTTTCTAAATATAAAAACACCGAAACTAACGAAATTACCTATTGTCTCACCGACCCAGGCCGCCAAATCATGCAAAAAAAGCACAAAACCAAAACCATGCTCCTCATCAAAAAAATCTTAGCCCACGAAGTCTTTAATCGAGTTTTTCGCTACTATTTAGATTTCCAAACTCCTCCGTCCCTCAATCTGGTCTGCGAAATTATGAAAAACTGTAACCTTTATCATATAAACCCCCAGAGCTCCACTATTCCCCGCCGGGCCCAAACGGTGATCAGTTGGATTAACTGGATTAAAGGGTTGCTAAAAGAAAACCCCGGAAGATAGGTTATTCTCCGGGATTTTGCTACTTTGTTATCACTAAAATCGCTAATTAATCTCTAACAAAAACTACAAATTAATCCCTTTGGCCTTGGTTACCGTAGGGGCGGCTTCTAATTTTTGTAGGACCTCTTTGGATACTAGAGAATCAATGGTTAAAAACATAATTGCATTGCCTCCTTGATTCTTGCGGCCCACTTGCATGAGGGCAATATTGATCCCGTTTTGCCCTAAGATGGTCCCGACTTCACCCACCGCACCCACGCGGTCGTTATGTTCAATCAATAGCATATTGGGGGCTAAAGCAATATCTAAAGGATAATCATCAATTCCGACAATACGAACATCTTTTTTGCCAAAAATCGCTCCGGTAATCGTATGTTTGGCCTGCTCCGTCTCGATGATTACCTTAATCAAGCTAGTATAAGCGCCGGCTTCTTCCGACTTAAACTCACTAATCTTCAGATCCCGTTCTTTGGCAAGAAAGTTAGCATTAACTTGATTAACTTCTTCGCCCACGCTAATTTGCAATAACCCTTTTAAGGCTAAGAGGGTTAAATAGGAAGTCTCATTTTTGGAAACCTCGCCCAAATATTGCACTTCCAGTTTGTTAATCTGCCCACCCGTTATTTGGGCGGCGAATTTACCCAAATCTTCCATCAGTTCAAAGTAAGGCTCTAACTTGGCCCGTACTTCACTGCGTAAGGGCGGAAGATTCACGGCATTTTTAAAGGATTGATTCTTTAAGACTTTAATCACTTCTACCGCCACATCAATGGCTACATTTTCTTGAGCTTCTTTAGTGGAGGCTCCCAAATGGGGAGTCACAATTACTTGAGGGAGATCTATTAAAGTCCGATCCGTGGGCGGCTCGGTAGGATAAACATCCAAAGCTACTCCCCCAACCTGACCGGATTTTACGGCTTCCGCCAAATCATGTTCGTCATAAATTCCGCCCCGGGCGCAATTGATTAAGCAGACGCCTTTTTTCATTCGGGCAAATTCCGCGGCGCCAAACATGCCTTTCGTCTCCTTCGTCAAAGGTGTATGTACCGTAATGAAATCCGCTTGGGTAATTATCTCATCCAAACTGGCTGCCTGGACCCCTAAATTCTCAGCTCTTTCTTTAGTCAAAAAGGGATCAAAAGCCAATACATTCATATTCATTCCCAACATTCTTTTGGCAACTTCCATACCGATCCGGCCCATTCCCACAACACCTAAGGTTTTCCCGTTAACTTCCACTCCCGTATACTTTTTACGGTCCCAGGCCCCGGCTTTCATGGAAGCATGAGCTTGAGGGATATTCCGGGCTAAAGCGAGCACCATTGCCACGGAGAGCTCTGCTGTGGAAGTGGTATTACCATCTGGAGCATTCATGACAATGATTCCTTTCTTGGTAGCTGCCGGAATATCCACGTTATCAACACCCACTCCGGCTCTTCCGATTACTTTCAAATTTTCGGCCGCCTCAATAATCTCGGCGGTAACTTTAGTCTGACTGCGCACAATTAAGGCATCAAAATCTTTAATCTTGGCTAATAACTCCTCTTTGGTATGATCCGTCTTCACCTCAACCGCAAAACCGGCTTCTTTAAACAACTCCACTCCCGCTGCGGTAATCGGATCACTAATTAATACTTTTGCCATTGTTAAGACCACCTCTCCTTTAATAAATAATATTCTCATAAAAGTTGATTATAGATAAAAAAAAAATAAAAAAGCCTTTCGTCTCCTAGTTAGGGACGAAAGACCGTGGTACCACCCTATTTCCTCAACAACAAGTTACTAGCAAAGTAAACCTTGCCGCATTCGGTTCTCTGTGATCGTTAACGGCAATCACCCGGCGCAAGCTTACTTTTTATCAAAATTTCAACTCCGCAACTCCAAGGGGGATTCATCTACAGGCTGCATCGGTTTGCATCAACCACCGACTTTCTGCAGTCAGCTCAGCTAGATTACTAGTCCTGATCTTAGTTTTTGGTTTATATTTATAAAGTTAAAATATTTTTTCCCTTTTTTATATATTATAGATTTTCATGCATTTAATGTCAAGTAGGTTCCTGGCACTTTTCACGGCTAACGCATGAAAATTTTATTTCAATAAAAACCTCACTGAAGATTTTTTAAAATAAGCACGGGTCTTTGACAGTTGAAAAGAGAAAAAATCACTGTGTTATAATGTTAGGATAAGGAGGCGATATTTCAAATGAGACTTAAGGTAAGTAAATCTAAAAATGCGGCTTCACTTTATGTAATCAAATCTGTTTATAATAGCAAAACTCAATCAAATTCCTCCAAGATTGTTGAGAAACTTGGAACCGAATCCGAACTCAGAGAAAAGCTTAATGGTGCAGATCCATATAAGTGGGCTAAAGAATATATTAGAAAATTAAATGAAAAAGAAAATGAAGAAACACGAAAAATACTTGTTCCTTTCGAGCAGTCTAAAACTATTTCTAAAGATGAACAGCACTCTTTTAATGGCGGTTATCTTTTCCTTCAAAAAATTTATCATGAACTTAAGATAAATCGCATCTGCAAGAAAATTTCTGATAAATATAAATTCACCTACAATCTAGATTCAATTCTTTCCAGACTAATTTATGGAAGAATCATCTTCCCCTCGTCTAAACTGGCCACTTGTGAATTAGCAAAAAAATTTATTGAACAACCCGAATTTGAAATTCAGCATGTTTACCGAGCTTTGGAAGTTATTTCTCAAGAAACGGATTATATTCAGTCTGAATTATATAAAAACAGTCTTGATGTCTGCGACCGCAATAAGGGGATTCTTTACTATGATTGCACAAATTATTTCTTTGAAATAGAGCAGGAAGAAGGGCTGAAACAATACGGTGTCTCCAAAGAACACAGGCCTAACCCAGTTGTTCAAATGGGGCTTTTTATGGATGGTGATGGCATCCCTCTTGCTTTCTGTATCAACAAAGGAAATAGCAATGAGCAAACCACCTTGAAACCTTTAGAACAAAAAATAATTTCAGATTTTGG
>JANQHU010000020.1 GCA_028282485.1 Bacillota bacterium | reverse complement strand
GAAAAAAATAACGAGGAAATGCTTATTGATAGTGATAAGGAAGCCTCTGAAAATAATCATGAGACCTTAGATGAAGCAGAACTAATTGAAAGAACGGCAGTGCGAGCTTAAAAAGACTGATAAATATTGCCGATTAGAATCGCTAACAAAAAAACCGTTAAATCATTGAGAAGCCCTACCATTAAAATTTGGCGGCTATCTTTAATGCCAATATAGCCTAGATACAGTGAGACTACATAAAAGGTAGTCTCACTGCTACCTTGAATTATGGAAGCCATGATGCCAGCGAAAGAATCAGGGCCAAACTTACTTAAAATTGCCGCAGTGATGCCTAGTGAGGCCGAGCCGGAAAGGGGTTTTAGTAATCCTAAAGTTAGTAATTCCCCCGGAAAAGCAAAAGGGATAATATTTTTAATCATTTGTGTGAAAAGCTCTAAAGAACCCGAAATTCGAAAGATACCGACGGCGACAAAAATGGCTAAAATATAAGGAATTAATTTAAAAGTGGTCTTTAAGCCTTCTAAGGCTCCGGCTAAAAAGACTTCGTAAATAGCAACTTTTTTACTGGCGGCAAATCCTAAAATAATAATTAGCAATAAAGGAATTGACCATTCACTAATAAAGAGAAATATTTCGAACATGATTCTACTTACTCCTTTTTGGCGGTTGTTTTCTTAAGACTATTGGTTTCGGAAATTAAGGTTTCGGTTGAATCTAAGTTTGATTTGGCGGCAACTTGGTTTAATATTTTTAGTTGCTTTTTCTTATCAATAAAGCTGAAAATTAGAGTGAGCATATAATTAGCTAGTAAAGCAATTAAAGTACCCATAAACGTTACAATGATAATCGGGCCGATAATCAAACCGGGGTGCGGCGATCCGGCTTCGGAGCGAATGGCAATTAAGGTAGTCGGTAAAATGCTAAAGGCTCCTAAAACTAGGGTTAAAAAGGTGCAGATTTCCGGAGAAATCTTTTTTTTATCAGGATTTATTTTTTGTAATTCAGCAATGGCTTTTAAACCAATAGGGGTAGAAACATTGCCTAAACCTAACATATTGGCTGCAACTGTGAGAGAAATCAAGCCAAAAACAGGGTGATTGCCCGGAATTCGTGGGAAGAGTTTGCTTAGAAACGGCTGAAATATTTTGGCAATACCTTTGGTAATCCCGGCGGTTTCCGCAATTTTTAAAATACCGGACCAAAAAGCAATAATTCCAGCCAAACCGATGGTGAATTCAATTGCTTTTTTAGAGTTACTAAAGATACTTTCAGTGATGAGGGCGCTTTTACCACCCATGGTGGCGACCATGGTGCCGATGATAATTAACAAGAACCAGATTTTATTAATCATTACTACCCTTTCCTACTTGAGAATCATATTAAGCTTGATAACTTGATAACATTTAATGATTATGATGATTGAAAAGGTTTTTAGAAGCGGTTGTAAAAAAATTTATTTTACTTAATTTTATTTTACTAAGTAGGATGGGAGAAAGGGAGTATGTATGGAAAATTTTTCACAATTAGTTCGTGATGAAATTGTACGCTCCCGTTTTAATAAATGCGC
>JANQHU010000052.1 GCA_028282485.1 Bacillota bacterium | reverse complement strand
ACGCTTGGATATTCCTTTGATTTTAGGTTATTACCAGCATGTTTTGGACCTGCCCATGAACTTTTTTGGTACTCGCAAAGTGGGAGAGATTATTTCCCGGTTTATGGATGCTTCAAAGATTCGCGAAGCTATCTCCGGGGCTACTCTAACCATGATGATTGATACCTTAATGGCTTTTGTGGGAGGGATTATTCTCTATCTGCAAAATACCACCCTTTTTGGAATAACTCTGTTGATTGGGGTAGCTTATGGAATTACCGTTTTTGTTTTTAATAAGCCTTTGCGGGATAATAACCGGCATCAGATGGAAGATAATTCTCAACTAGTCTCTTATATGGTAGAATCCTTAAATGGAATTGAAACCATTAAAGCTTATAATGCCGAAAGGTTAGCCAATTTGGAGACGGAGGATCGTTTTGTAAAATTGCTCCGCAGTATTTTTAGGGGTGGTTGGCTGAGTAATCTTCAGGGAAGTTTAACTGGGTTTTTAGCTATTGTGGGTGGAGTAATTATCCTCTGGGTAGGAGGGGTTAGTGTAATTAAGGGGGAAATGACTATTGGCCAATTGTTAACTTTTAATGCGTTATTAGTTTATTTTTTAGAGCCCATCAAAAATTTAATTAACCTTCAACCTATGTTGCAAACGGCGATTGTCGCCTCGGATCGGTTGGGAGAGATTTTGGATTTGGAGCTAGAAAAGTCAGCTGACGAAGAAAAGAAATTAAAACCGGCTTCTTTACAGGGCGTAATCGAGTTCAAACAAGTTGATTTTCGTTATGGGACCCGGGAATTAGTCTTGAAAAATATTAATCTTAGCATTGCTCCGGGAGAAAAAATAGCCTTGGTGGGCGAGAGTGGTTCGGGGAAAACTACTTTGGTGAAATTATTACTCAACTTTTATGGGGCAGCAAAAGGGGAAGTGCTGATTAATGGCTATAATGTGAAAGATATTAATTTAGAATTTTTGCGGGAAAGAATTGCTTATATCTCCCAGGATATTTTTTTATTTAGTGGTACCATTGAAGAAAATTTACGCCTTGCTAATTCGGAAGCCAGTATGGAGGAGTTAATTAATGGGGCAAAACTAGCGAAAGCCCACGATTTTATCAATGAACTGCCTTTAAGGTATGGTACCCGCTTGGAAGAAGGGGGGGCTAACTTGTCCGGAGGCCAAAGACAGCGGTTAGCTATTGCCAGAGCGATCTTAACACGGCCGGATATTTTAATTATGGATGAAGCAACTAGTAATTTGGATTCTCTCTCTGAAAAAGCCATTGAGAGAACTATTAATAAATATAGCGCCGGAATTACTACTTTAATTATTGCCCACCGCCTGAGTACTATTATGCGCTGTGACCGGATCTTGGTCATGGAAAAAGGGGAATTTATTGAAGAAGGAAGCCACGCAGAACTGATGGGGCAGCGGGGCAAATATTATGAGTTGTGGCGGGAACAACTTCCGGATAGTGATTAATAGTTGGATAATTAGTTTGAGAAAATTTATCGGGAGGGGCCAGGAGAAAAAGTAATGCGCGGAATTATTCAAGAATTTAAAGATATAAGTAATAGCAGGGAATTATTAGAAGCAACCCCTAGCCCGTTTATGGTTATTTTTATTTATATTATGGTGGGTCTGCTCGGCCTGGCCAGCATCTGGGCTTATTATGGAGAGCTTGATCTTCCGGTAAAGGCTACTGGGATAGTCCGGCCAGTGGAAAAAATAAGTACCATTCGTAATAAAGTAGCCGGAAAAATAACCGAGATTTTTTATGAAGAAGGCCAAAAAGTGCAAAAAGGAGAGGTGCTGTATACTGTTGAAACGGAGAGCGTTGAAGTAGACAAACAAGCCTTTGAGGTAGAACTGGCTAATTTAAAAAAGAACTTAAGGGACTTATTAGTTTTAAAAAAATGTATCAAAGAGCAGATTCAGGTAGCAGCTAGTAAAGTATTGTTTACCACAGAAAATAACGAAGGTTATTATCGTTATTTAGATTATTTAACTAGTACAAGCAAGATGAAGGGAGCTGTTCGGCAGAAAAAAGAAACTTATGAAACTTTTAAAAAATTATATCCAAGGGGTTCGGTATCCTATAATGAATTAAATAATGCCCAAAACGATTATAGCAATGCGAAAATGGATTTAGAGATTTATCATAATAAATATTTATTAGCAGTGCAAAGTGATATTACTCAGCAGGAAAAGAGTATCCTCGGTTTGGAGCAGAAAATTCAAAACGTAGCTTTGAATAT
>JANQHU010000470.1 GCA_028282485.1 Bacillota bacterium | reverse complement strand
AATCGGAAAGCTATCTAGGGGAGTCTTTTGCCCGTTATTGGCTCCATAATGCTTTTATCACTGTGGGTGGAGAACGAATGGGGAAATCTCTGGGTAATTTTGCTACCATCCGGGAGGCGGCCAAGTGTTTTGCCCCGAAGGTGATTCGTTTCTGGCTGATTGGCACCCATTACCGGAATCCCATTAGTTTTGGCGAATCGGAGCTGCAAGCCGCGGCAAAAGGCTTAGAGCGCCTAGAGACCGCCCGGTCCAACTGGGAGTTTCTCTTGCAGCGGGAAGCGGAAGCTGAGGAATTAAATAATCCGAAATTGCTCGAAATAGAGGCGCTTCTCAGTCAAACCGAAACGAGTTTTGTGGCCGCTATGGAAGATGATTTCAACACCCCGTTAGCCCTTGCCAGCCTCTATGATCTGGTGCGGGAGATTAACAAATGGGTCCAAAGTAGTGATTTTAAGGTAACCGGGACTACCAAAGGGCTCTTAAGAAAGGCTACGGAGCGTTTGGTGGAGCTGGGTAATATTTTGGGGATTTTTGTGGCGGCGGATTTTAGCTGCCCGGAGAGAACGGAGCTTAGCGATGCGGCCGTGGAAGAGTTAATCAAGGAACGAACCCAGGCCAAGCAAGCCAAAGACTGGCCCTTGGCGGATCGGATTCGGAATGAATTAAAGTGTAACGGCATTATTCTAGAAGATACCCCCCAAGGAGTGCGGTGGAAGCAGGGCTGAGGCCAAGATAGTTATTTTTTTGGATTATTATTTAAAACTAGTAGGTTTTTACGAGGGAATGTCGAATATTTTTTTGGGAAATAATTATACAAACCGCAAGCTACGCAAGATCCGTTTGGGGAGGGAGTAGAGCCGATGCCTTTGCCGGAAGCGCATAAACGTTATGTCTATAGGGATTATTTAACTTGGCCTGAAGAGCAAAGGTGGGAGCTTATTGACGGGATTGCTTATCAGCAGGCCGCCCCTACTTGGCAACATCAGAGTGTTGTGGGGGAGTTGTTGACCCAGTTTCGCACTTACCTCCGGGGTAAAGAATGCCAGGTTTTTGCAGCGCCCTTTGATCTGCGGTTGTCAAATACCGCCGCTAAAGATGAAGAAGTAGCTACCGTGATTCAGCCGGATCTGCTAGTAGTTTGTGATAAGTCAAGACTAAAAGGAACTGGTTATTTGGGAGTTCCCCCGTTAGTAATTGAAGTCATCTCCCCTGCTTCGAGCAAAATGGATCGGTTGTATAAATTTAATAAGTATGAACAAGCGGGGGTTCGAGAATACTGGTTAGTTGAGCCGGAAGGAAAGTTAGTAAGTGTTTTTACTCTGCAAATAAATCAGAGATACGGTCGGCCGGAAATTTATAGCGAAGAAGATGAGATTCCAGTAGGTATCTTTAGGGAGTTAAGGATTTCCTTAAAAGAAGTCTTTGAGTTTTAGTATTTTCTATGAAGATTTTTAATCTTTTTGAAGAATGAAGCTTGATTTTATTTCTCGAACTGATTAAAATTAAAATAATTAAATAATTTTTTACCAATGTAAAAAAATATCAAATAAATGAGGAGTTGGAGTAATGGCGTTAATTACCACTAAAGAAATGTTCAAAAAAGCTTATGAGGGTGGCTATGCGGTTGGTGCTTTTAATGTAAACAACATGGAGATTGTCCAGGGAATTACCGAAGCAGCAAAAGAAGAGAAGGCGCCCTTAATTTTGCAAGTATCGGCAGGAGCGCGCAAGTATGCCAAGCATGGTTACTTAATGAAATTAATTGAAGCGGCTCTCGATGATACCGGACTACCGATTGCTGTTCATCTTGACCACGGGGAAGATTTTGAGATTTGTAAATCCTGTATTGACGGTGGTTTTACTTCAGTAATGTTTGATGGTTCCAAACATCCTTTTCCCGAAAATATCCGTTTGACTAAAGAAGTAGTAGACTACGCCCATGATCATGGAGTAGTGGTAGAAGGAGAACTGGGTCGCTTGGCCGGGGTTGAGGATGATGTTAACGTTTCCGCCAAAGATGCGGCTTATACGGATCCTGATCAAGTAGAAGAGTTTGTCCAAAAAACCGGGGTGGACTCATTGGCCATTGCTATCGGAACTAGTCATGGTGCCTTTAAGTTTAAAGGTGAACCTAAGTTACGGTTTGATATTTTAGAAGAGATTCAAAAACGGCTTCCCGGTTTCCCCATTGTTTTACACGGGGCCTCTTCGGTAATGCCGAAATACGTGGAATTGATTAATAAATACGGTGGAAAAATGCCGGGAGCCAAAGGTGTTCCCGAAGAAATGCTTCGCCAAGCAGCTGGCATGGCCGTATGTAAGATTAACATTGACTCGGATTTACGCCTGGCCTTAACTGCCACTATTCGGCAGTATTTCGGCGAAAATCCCGAACACTTTGATCCCCGCCAGTACTTTAAACCGGCCCGGGAGGCTATCAAACAAGTAGTCAAACATAAATTGGTTCATGTTTTAGGCTGTAACGGCAAAGCGTAACGGCGAAGGCAGAAGGGAGTAAACCTTCTGCCTTTTTTTTATACTTTTTTTGGTTATTTGGTCAGATAGTGTTAGGAGAGTAACTTGTTGTCTTTATTGGTATAAAAAATTTGGTTTGTAGGTAAAATAAAGTACCAAAGGGGGAAGAAGATGAAACTGGAAGGTAAAGTAGTGGTCGCCCAAGGCGGCGGCCCCACCGCAGTAATTAATCAATCCCTGGCCGGGGTGGTTCTGGAATCCCGCAAATTCAGCCAGATTACTAAAGTTTATGGCGCGATTCACGGGGTGGCCGGGATTGTCAACGAAGACTTTATGGATTTGACTCAGGAAACTACTCATAATTTAGAACAAGTAGCGATTACACCCTCCTCTGCCTTACTCTCGACTCGGGATAAACCCGATGAAAAGTATTGCAAGGAAATTTTCGAAGTATTTAAAGCCCATGATGTCCGTTATTTTTTCTATATCGGCGGAAATGATTCGGCGGATACGGTTCGGATTGTTAATGAACAAGCAGAACGCTCCGATTATGAGTTTCGAGCTATCCATATTCCCAAGACTATTGATAATGATTTAATGGTCAACGACCATACGCCGGGCTTTGGTTCCGCGGCTCGCTTTGTCGCCCAGGCCGCCATTGGGGCTAATTTAGATAACCGGGCTTTGCCGGGAGTCTATATTGGGGTGGTTATGGGGCGGCACGCTGGCTTCTTGACTGCTTCTTCGTGTATTGCTCAGAAATATCCCGACGATGGCCCCCATTTGATCTATCTCCCGGAGCGGGCCTTTAACCTGGAGCGGTTTTTAGGGGATGTTCAAGAGGTTTACCAACGGTTAGGACGCTGCCTGATCATTGTTTCCGAAGGTATTCAAGACGAGCAGGGTAATCCGATTATTACTACTTTGAAACAGAATATGGAAAAAGATGCCCACGGTAATGTCCAACTCTCCGGTACCGGAGCCTTAGGGGATCTGTTAGCCGATTGTGTGAAAGAACGTTTAAATATTAAACGGGTACGTTCCGATACCTTTGGTTATTTACAACGCTCCTTCTTTGGCAGTGTTTCCGATGTGGACCAACACGAAGCCCGGGAAGTAGGAGAGAAAGCCGCTCAGTTTGCTCTCTGGCACAATATGGACGGTTCCATTACCATTCACCGGACGGGTTACTACTCGGTGAATTACCAGTTAACACCTTTATCTAAAGTGGCCGGCAAGACGCGGCATATGCCTGATGAATTCATCAATCCGGAAGGAAATAACGTCACCGATGCCTTTAAATTTTACGTGCGGCCGTTGTTAGGTTCCGGTTTGCAATCGGCGGATCGCCTCCGGGCTCCTTTGGCTCCGAAGATTTTAAAGCATTTTAGTGGGCCAGAAAAGAAATAGGGGTTAGCGGGAAGTAGAGTCGAAAATTAGGTTAGCGCTCTTTTAGAAGCTCTTTAATTTCATCCACAAATTTTGTTGAAGCGTCTTTCAGGCTTAACAAATTGCTATCGTTTAACAGGGTGGAAGCGGCATTGGGAAAAGTTTTGATGTGTTTTACGGCAATATAATTACGAATCTTTTCCCGAACCAATTTAATGGTTTGGTGATCATCATTGCTACTGGCACATAAAATAGATTCCATCAACTTGTATTGAGTGTAGATTTGAAATTTTTCCAGAGCTTCGTGACTAGCGGACTCATTTTTGAAATTTACGGGCGGTCGATAATTTTTATTGGTAACTTCTAATAAAATTCTTTGGCGGTGACAATCATCGCCAATGAAATCGTTGAAATTTTTGATGAAAGTTTTCGCCGCTCTTTCGTACCGATCATCTTTTTTGGTTGTAGATTTATTTTTGTTAAAGTATTTATCCGGCCGGAATCTTCTTTTTTGATGGCTTTCTTCCGCTGCCGAGTAAGCGTTGGCAATCAATTCCTCATTAAAGTCATCAGGATTATTGGGGAGATTGAGGAGGCTTTGATTAATTATTTTATTTATATACTCGGAATTCTCTACCGTTTTTGGGACCCAAGAGGTGTCTTTAGCCTCTGCGACGCTAAACTCGCCTCTTTTTGCTCTGACAATAGCCTCCAGTAAAGCCGGGTTTTGAGAGCTGAAATCATCGTTAGGGTAATAAGCCTTGTGAATTCCTTTGATAAAAGTAACAAATTTTTTATCGACAGCTCGATCGTGGGAATTGCGTAAAGCTTGTTTGATTGCCGTCCAGAAATTAAGGGTGTTCTCAGCACTATGGCCGGCTT
>JANQHU010000449.1 GCA_028282485.1 Bacillota bacterium | reverse complement strand
TAACAATGGTGTTTTTAGATTTTTAACCCCTAAATAAAGAAGCAAGTGGAAAAGTTTGCTGTGGCAAAAAGCTGAAAAAACCTGGTTTTTTCAGCTAATTTTTGGTATAATGAAGTTGTTAAATCCCACTAAATTGATGGGAATAATCTGAAAATATCTATGTTACCAAGCTCAAAGTAGGAGTTAACAGAAAAAAGGAGTAATTGATGATGACGGCAATTAATGAAGCGGCAATTTTTACGTTATTAGAGGACAAAAGGGCTATTTCTCGAGGAGAATTAGAAGCTCTCTTGGCAAAAGCTAAAGCGGGAAAAGGCTTAAATGAACTGGAAGTAGCCAAACTGCTTCGAATTAATGATAGAGAACATTTAGAGGCTATTTTTACAATAGCTCGGGATTTAAAAGAGCGGATCTATGGGAAGCGGGTAGTTTTATTCGCCCCGTTATATACCAGTAATGAATGTACTAATAATTGCCTTTACTGTGGTTTTCGTCATGATAATCAGGGCTTGGCCCGCAAAACCCTAACTACCGCTGAGATTATTACCGAATCGCGGCTTTTAGAACGAATGGGCCACAAAAGAATCTTACTAATTTGCGGTGAGGATCAGACCAAATTTGCGCCGGAGCAAATGATTGCAGCCATGGAGGGAATTTACGCAGAGACGGGGATTCGGCGTATTAATGTGGAAGCGGCTCCGATGCAAGTGGAGGAGTATCGGGAGTTAAAAGCGGCTGGGGTCGGGACCTACGTGCTTTTTCAAGAGACCTATCATCAGGAGACTTATCGAGCCATGCATCCAAGTGGACCGAAGGCTAATTACCAAAATCGGCTCACCGCCATTGACCTGGCCATTGCTGGAGGCATTGATGATGTGGGAATTGGGGCTTTGTTAGGCTTGTATGATTATCGTTTTGAGGTTTTGGCCACCATGCAACATGTTCAAGCTTTAGAAAGAGAGTTTGGGATTGGGCCTCATACTATTTCTGTGCCCCGTTTGCAGGCGGCTCCCGATTCGGCCTTAAGGGAAGCCCCATATCCGGTGAGTGATTTAGATTTTAAAAAAATTGTGGCTATTTATCGTTTGGCTGTCCCCTATACGGGGATTATTCTCTCAACTCGGGAGCAGGCCCAGTTGCGGGATGAGTTGTTAAATTTAGGAGTTTCTCAGATTAGTGCTGGCTCGAGTACCAGCCCTGGGGGCTATCAGGAAGGAAGTTGTGAAACTCGAGCTGAAGAAGAAGACCAGCAGTTTTCCATTAGTGATAACCGGAGTCTCCCGGAAATGTTAGCTTCTATTTGTGAAAAAGGTTATATTCCTAGTTTTTGTACGGCATGTTACCGGCGGCAGCGTACTGGTGAGGCTTTTATGAGTATTGCTAAAGAAGGAGAGATTTATAATTTTTGCCAACCCAATGCGATTTTAACCTTTAAAGAGAATCTTTTGGATTATGGTAACCCGGAGTTGCTAGCCAAGGGGAATCAGATTATTGAGAAGGCCTTAGCCGAAATCAGTGATTTGAAAATGAAACAACAGACCCTTCAAAGGCTAGCGGCTATGGAAAAAGGGGAGCGAGATTTATACTTTTAGGTTAAAGGAGTTAATTACCAGAAATGAATGATAAATATTTTTTGATCATGGCTAAAACCACTCAGAGTATGTTGGAGGGGGAAGGAGTTTTAAAAAAAGCCGGAATTAAGACTGATTTGGTTCCAGCCCCTCCAGAACACGGCACGGTTTGTGCGATTGCCATCAAAGTCTCGGCCGCTGATTTGGCAAAGGCCGAAGGATTATTGCAGGAGAAGGCTATTGCTCTGGCCGGTATTTACGAAGAAGAGCCTTTAAAACTGATTGGTTTACTCGAGAAACTGGGTAAATTGCCAGTGGCCGGGGATTTTATAAAAATTATTCAGAAAATAGAAGCCGGTAGCGCATTAGAAAAAGAAGAGATTATCCGGCTGTTAGCGACCAGGCAGCCACGGGAAGCAGAGATTCTCTTTACTGTAGCCGACCGAGTGCAGCAAAAGATAGTGGGAGATCGGGTTGATATTCGGGGCGCCATTGAGTTCTCTAATTTTTGCCGGAGGCGGTGTACTTACTGTGGGATTAATGCTGATGTCGCCGGGCTGCAACGTTACCGGATGACCGAAGCGGAGATAATGGCCGTAGTAGCCGAGTTACATGCCCTGGGTTTGAAGACGGTAATTCTCCAGTCTGGTGAAGACTCTTTTTGGACTAGAGAGAAGCTTATTACTCTTTTGCAACGGATAAAAAAAGAGACCGGGATGCGGATTACGTTAAGTGTGGGAGAGTGGCGCCGCGCAGATTATGCGGCTTTTAAAGCTGCTGGAGCCAATAATTTTTTATTAAAGATTGAGACTACCAATCGGGAGTTGTTTGCCCAGATTCATCCCGATACGGATTATGATCAGCGTCAGGAGTCTCTTACTTGGTTAAAAGAATTAGGTTATCTGACCGGTTCCGGGAATATTTTGGGCCTACCCGGGCAGACTTTAGCAGATATTGCCGCCGATATTCTTTATTTTAAAAAAGCAGGCATTAACATGATCGGGATTGGGCCGTTTATTCCGGCTCAAGGAACTACCCTCGCCGAAAATCCCTACGGGGATATTCAGTTGACCTTAAAAACGGTAGCCTTAACCCGAATTGTTTGTCAAAAGGTCTATATTCCGGCTACCACTGCTTTGGCTTCCTTAGCAGCTGAAGCTCAAACTAAAGCTTTACAAGCAGGAGCTAACTCGATAATGTTAATCAACACCCCCCCTCAGTATCGCCAACAGTATAATATCTATAATCAAAAAAATTACGTGGATTTAGCGGCAGCTATTCAGGCGATCCGGGCAGCAGGGCGATTATTGCCGGATTATTTATCCCCAGAAATTGTGGCTCGTTTTTCCAAGGACCAGGCGCATAATTCTCTTAGGGAAACAGGAGGTGGGGAGAGTGGAGCGCATAGAGCGTGATTTATTAGGAGCAAAGGTAATTCCGGCCAACTGTTATTACGGAATTCATACCCTGAGAGCCCTGGAGAATTTCCCTCTTACCGGCCGGAAGACTCATCCGGAGATTATCAAAGCCGGAGCGGTTGTCAAAAAAGCCGCCGCTACTGCCAACTATCAGGTGGGGCTGCTTGACGGAGAACGTTATCAGGCCATTAGCCTGGCTTGTGAGGAGATCTCGGCTGGGGAATTTCTGGATAGTTTTCCCCTTGATCCCCTGCAGGGTGGGGCGGGAACTTCCACTAATATGAATTTAAATGAGGTAATTGCCAACCGTGCTATTGAGCGGTTAGGGGGAGTAAAAGGAGATTATCAGTTGGTCCATCCCCTGGATCACGTTAATTTATCCCAGTCTACCAATGATGTTTATCCCACTGCGGTTCGCATTGCTGCCATTCGCCTTTTAAAACCCTTAAGCGCAGCTTTAGCCGAATTGCAAGAAGCTTTACAACATAAAGAGAGTGAATTTGCCGGAGTAATCAAAGTGGGGCGGACCCAGCTTCAGGACGCGCTCCCGGTAATGCTGGGCCAGGAGTTTGGCGCCTTTGCCCAAAGCGTGGCCAGGGATCGGTGGCGGCTTTACAAGGCTGAGGAACGCTTGCGGCAGGTGAATATTGGTGGGACAGCCGTAGGTACTGGCATGAATGCCCCCTTAAAGTATATTTACCTAGTAACCGAGACATTAAGGGAGTTAACCGGACTTGGGCTAGCCCGGGCCGAATATCCCATGGATATTACCCAAAATGCCGATGTCTTTGTGGAGGTTTCGGGTTGGCTCAAAGCGGCAGCGGTTAATTTGAGTAAGATTGCCAATGATATTCGTCTTTTAGCCTCCGGACCCCGCTCTGGTTTGGGAGAGATTAACCTAGAGCCGGTGCAAGCCGGGTCTTCGATTATGCCGGGGAAGGTAAATCCGGTGATTCCCGAAGCGGTGAATCAAGGCGCCTATCAGGTGCTGGCTCACGATTTGGCTATTACTTTAGGGGCCCAAGCCGGCCAGTTGGAGTTAAATGCCTTACTTCCGTTAATTGCGGATAACTTTTTAGCAGCTTTAGATCTTCTGCGAAATACGGCTATCATATTTAAAGAGAAG
>JANQHU010000403.1 GCA_028282485.1 Bacillota bacterium | reverse complement strand
CCCAGATGGTAGTTTCATCCGCCAAACGCTGCAACAGATGACGATAGGCAGTGAACATATCGTCCAGCATACCTTCCGGGAATAAGCCCACTACAAAATCCCAGATTAACAGTAATTCTTCATCTTGTTCCACTACTTGATGATCTAGCCAAACTTGCGGCGTTTGGGTAATATTGTAAATAAGTTTCCCCAACCATTTTTGTCCGGTTCCTGCTTCATTCCATTGGTCGACCCCTAAAGCGCTGGTGAAAACAACCGGCATCTCTACTCCTTGTTGTTGGCCGGATCTTTTCGCCAATTCCCGCTGCACTTGGACTCCACTAACCAAAGAATGGTCCAAATCATTCCAGAGTTGTTGCTGTAAATTGCGACCTCGCTCCATAAAAGTCTTTCCAGCTGCATTATCCACTGCTAATAAGGTCAACGAAGTGAAATCACCAACAATTTTCTGCACTTGAGGATGTAGCGGCAACCGATTAAATTGGGTCAGATTAATTGTCAAGCGGGGTTGTTTACTCCAAACACCGAGGACTTCCGCATAAGCCGTTAATAGAAGCCCCGAAGGAGTAATCCCACTCTCGGCCGCTTTCTGCTTCAGCTGTTGCCACGTTTCGCGGTTTAAGCTGGCTTCCAAACGACCAAATCGCTGCTCTGTGATCGCTTCCGGACTTTGAGCCAAAGGCAGCTCCGGAGCTGGGGGTAAATCCGCTAACCGCTCAAACCAGTATGCTTGGGCCTGACGATATAAGTCTGAAGCGGTCAGATCTTTTAGGGCCAGCACATAATCCCGGAAGGATAATTCAAGGGGGGGTAACTCTTCCTCCGGATGATGATAGAGTCTGGTCCACTCCTTCAAAAGATGAAACATACTCCACCCGTCAAAAAACAAATTATCAAAACTAATATGGAGCCGCACCCTTTTTTCACCAAAAAGGGAAGCGCGCACATCAAAGACAGGCCACTGATGGGAATCCAGCACCTGATGAGACATTTCTTCCCGAATAGCTACTAGGTGAGCTCTAGTCTCCGCCTTACTCATATTTCGTAAATCTTGTGTTTGGATCTGGTAAAGCGGCACCTCTTTGAAAATTTTCTGTTGTTGACCATCGGCTAAAACTACGGCCCGCATCATTTCATGATGGGCGATCAACCGCTGCCAACTCTGATTAAGACCCTCCAGATCCAGAGCGACTCCTTCAATTTCAAAGTAGCAATGGGTCGAGACCTTACCCAAAGCGTAAATTCCACTACGTCCCACCCAGTAAGCTTGTTGAATATCTGTTAAAGGAAAGGGCTGTTGGCTCTCTTCAGGATGAGGTTTAATTTGGGGTAACGTCAGAGCCACCGCAACAGTCTCTCCTGCCTTTTCCGATAGAACCTGAAGGGTTTTAGCCAATTCGGCAATGGTAGGTGACTCAAAGATGCTGCCCAAAGGCAATAAAATTCCCATTTGCTCACGCACCATGGTACTGACCTTAGTCGCCAGTAACGAATCCCCGCCTAATTGAAAAAAATTATCGGTAATGCTTATCTCCTCAAGATTCAGGATTTGACGCCAAACCTTTGCCAACAAAATTTCCGGTTTGGTAGTAGGTCTCTTGATCATTTTTTCTGTTTTTACTTCGGATAAATTAACTACTTTTGGTAATGACTTCCGATCCAGTTTGCCGTTAGCATTAAGGGGCAGTTGCGGTAATAACATCCACGAAGTCGGAATCATATAGTCAGGAATTTTTCCTTCTAAAAACTCAACCAACTTTGCAGGATTAAAACGTTTAACCTGGGCCGGAGCTTGGGCGACAATGAGATGTTGACCGTATATACCGAAAGACTCGCTTTCCTCCGGGAAGACTCTGACTGCCTCGAATTTTTGAGCCTGTAAGATTTTTTTCCATTTCTTAGCTGAAAAAAGTGGCGTATGGGTTTCCTGTCTTTCGTCTTGAAAATGGCGAAATCCCTCTTCCAGAAAACCAGTGCTTATTTTTTGCAATCGGCTGTTGCGAGTCATCTCTAAGAGCACCAACAAACCTCCGGGAGCGAGCAAAGATTGCAGGTACTCCAAAGCGGTGTTAATATTGCGGGTGCGGTGTAACGAGTTTACCGCTATAATGACCTCATAGCTGTGGGCCGTATATCCCTGCTCCCAAGGATTACGCTCAATATCAAACAAGCGATATTCAATAAAGGGATAATCTGCCAATTTATTTTTAGCGCCATTGGTAAAAAAGTGGGAATTATCAGTACAAGTATAGCTAACCCCACTAGCGGGGAGCATAGTTAAGAGCTCTTCGGTCAAAGGCAGACTCCGACAGCCAATTTCCAACAACCTAAGTGGCTGAGGTTCGGCTGATTGTTGCACAACTACCTGAAAAACTTTTTTGAACAAGTGATTTCGATAATTTGTGCCCGGCAATAATTGCATAAGATGAGTGGGAGACAACGAACCCTCTTCTGAGAAGAAGACTTCTAAGGGGTTAAGTTCCCCTTTTAAAAAAGCAGTACTGTAATTTGCAATCTGCTTTAAATAATTTAACAAACTTTCTTGAGCAGAATGGTCTCCTTCCCAAAAATAGCTCATCTCTTTAAAGTCTTCAAAGCGACCCGGTGGCAAAATGCGCATTCGGGTATATGACTCCTCTTGATCTTTTTTCAAAAATCCTTCTTTGACTAAAATTTCCAACCAGTCCATAATCAATTCGCGATAACGGGTCACAATACCGTATTCTGATAGCAAGGTTTCAATATAATATTTCTCACCTTGTTTTTGAAAAACCCCTATCTTCTCAAGCATCTGCCAAATAAAATGTAGACTTAATTCTTCTAAATACCACCAAAACAAAGGAAAATAGCTCGGTTTAATGGCTTCGGGGAGCGCCGTTCTCCCCTCCTCAGAACCTACCACTAACAAATTATGCCATAAATTATTGATTTTCTGAGTATCTCCCCGCTCTTCTGCAATAAAGGATAAAGTGCTTTTTTGTTGTGGTACTAGGTAACCAACCAGCTGTTTATTACCGCGGGGTTCACCCTCTACTATGACCACAGCCTCTTTGATATCAGGATATTGTTTTAGAGCTACTTCAATTTCACCTAGTTCAATGCGATGACCTCTAATCTTGACCTGAAAATCTTGCCGCCCTAAAAATTCAATATTTCCATCCGGCCAATACCTGCCTAAATCACCAGTTCGATACCACCGAGAACCCTGCCAGCTCACAAAACGCGCTGCAGTCAGTTCCGAGTCACCCCGGTATTCCCTGGCCACTCCCATTCCCCCAATCCACAATTCCCCAGCCACCCAATCAGGGCAGTCCCGCCCTTGGGTATCGACCACGCGATAAGCCTGATTAGGCAAGGGCCGACCGTAAGGAATCGACGTCCAATGCTCCGGCAAAGGCAGGGTCACCTCAAAATAATTGGACCAAATCGCCGCCTCGGTAGCCCCGCCCATTGCTACCAAATGACAATCAGCACAAACATTTTGTAGCCGGGGAGGTAAATCTAAACCAATCCAGTCGCCGGAAAGCATTGCTAAGCGCAAGGCCAATTTTTTTTCTTTATTACTTTCCGCAACTACTAATAACATTTCTAATAAAATTGGTACCGAATTCCATAACGTAATTTGATACTTTTGCAACAGCCGCAACCACTGCACCGCATCTCGGCGGGTAGCTTCGGTTAGCAATACCAGCGAGCCACCCACGCTAAGCAGACCGAAGAGATCATAAACCGAAAGATCAAAATCGAGAGCAGAAACCGCTAAAATAGAGTCGGCGGCGCTTACTTGGTACTGCTGATTAATGGCGGCAAGGGTGTTCCAAGCCGCATAATGATTAAGGGCCACTCCTTTGGGATCTCCGGTGGAGCCGGAAGTAAAGATGATATAACTCAAAGTTTCGGGATCTACTGCCACTGGACTAGCTAAAGGGGTTCTCTTCTCTGCTGTGGCAATATCCAGCACCACGGTCTCTGTTGGCCAACTAATTTTTGTACTACTTGAGCTATCAGTCAACACATAAGAAAGAGCTGCTTTTTGATGAATCAACTTCCGACGGGCTAAAGGCTGTGAAATACTCACCGGGACATAACAGCCGCCCATGGCTAAGATCCCTAATACGGCTACTATTTGGGCTGAGCCCCGCGGCAGAGTAACCGCTACCGCCGTTTCTGGTTGAACTCCTTGCTCTTGCAAAAAAGCAGCTACTTTTAAAGCAG
>JANQHU010000395.1 GCA_028282485.1 Bacillota bacterium | reverse complement strand
GCCGTGGTGGGATACTTGAGCCTTTAAATGATAAGCGGCTTTGGTAGGTAATTCTAGATAAATATCACCAAACTTCACTCCAATATCTAAGGGAGCGTTAAGAGTCGCAGCATTAATATTTAAACTCCCGGCTTTAATGTTGGTCTTTAAAGGGCCGTGGCATTCATCGATAGCGAAATCCCCTAAAGCCGAAGTGATCTTACAGAGGCCAAGGATTTTGCGAATGCGTCCCTCACCGATTTTATTATCTAATACCAAATCACCTTCAATAACACCTAAATTTAGTTCTCCTAACTTCGTATCAATTTTTAAATTTTGGGTAACTTCATCAACGGAAATATCTGCGGCAGATACTTTTAAAGAGGCGTTTCCATTAATTCTTTTAATGTTAATTTTCCCTAAATTACATTTTAGTTGTAAGTCACCATCCAGCTTTTCGATAAATAAAGCGGTTTTTTGTCCCTTAATAGTAAGATCATTGGCTAACTTATTGATCCATAACATACTAGTATTACTGTTTAACCGTAAGGCCAAGTGCGGGGGAAGCACTAACTCCCAATAAGCTATCAAGTCCTTTTTATTTTTTTTATTAATCTGTAAGTTATCGGGGAGTTCAATAATTAAATTTGCTCCCGAAACTCGCGGTTTTATATGGGAAATTTGGCGCTTGGTTTTTGGCGAGATTGGTTGTTCGGCGGTTTGAAAGAAGCTTAAGACTGCTTCCGGAGCGGTAGTATTGCCAATTATAATGCGTCCTTTAGTGGGATTTTTTAAAACTATTTTGGTGATTGCCGGAGAAAGGGGGAAAGTTTTTTGGTAGCTGATCAGCTCAGATTCGGAGACCTTAGCTCCCCATTCAAAATCGTAGTCCAGGTCAAAATAATCAAAATCCTGTAAATTAATTTGACGAAAGTGATCAAGGCTGGTTTTAAAATCAGAGCCAAACAGGTTTTTGAAATTATAAAAAGTGCCCACTAATAACAGTAGAATAATTAATAAGACGCCATGCCAAGCAGGAGGTTGGATTTTTTGGCGATACTGAGGAATACTATTTAATAAGTAGTCTAAACCCAGCAGAATTAGTAAAATGGGAAGTGATTTAAACCAGATTTCGGTGAGTTGAGTTTGGGCCAAGCTGTCCCATAAATAGAAGCCACCTAATAATACCAGAAAAATACCGGTTCCTAATACTGCTAACGAGATTTGCTTTTTCATATTGAGAGACCTCCCCAAACTAGTTTTTCTTAGTCAAACTTTGAAACAAGAGATAGCCTCCCAGAATAATTAAGGCAATCGGCCATCCAAATTGGATTAGAAAATCAAAACTGAGGCCAAATTGTACGAGTAATAAAATCAGGCCGCAAATGATGAGAAAAACCCCTAAACCTAGAGAAGTAGTCTCTTTTTTGATAATTACCGAGGCTTTTTTTTCCAGAGTGATTGTTTTATTCCCCGAGTCAGGATTCGGAGTATGGTTAGCCACCGCTACATTAAATTTATTAGCCCCGGAAATACCGTCAATAATCCCGTAAACCCAAATGCAGAGAATAATTAAGGCCGCAGTGACGATGCGTACAATCATTCCGGCGGGGGGAATCATTTCCTCGCCATGGATCACGTTAGTACCGATAGAAATTCCCGTATGGACAATGGTTACAATAGAACTAATGGTAATAATAATAAGTAAAATTCCTTTTAAAAAAGCTTCGTTATATAATTGGCCTAAGCCGGGGAAAAAAAGTGAGAGAATTGCTGATACAAAAGGATTTTTTTTGGATTCTTCCGCCATTTTTGAATGACCCTCCTAATAATTAAATAATGAGATAAGTTTTTTGCTTACTACATGATAATTTTACGAAACATGAGCTAAAACATTGGTAATTAATTCTTGCCAGAGTAATTGTTGCTCAACGGATAAGAGCAACACTGTTTCTTGTAGATATTTAGCACTATTTACCGAAATTTGCAATATATTAGCAGTATTTAAGTGGATCCCCGTAAAGAGAATCAGAAAAACAGCTGCCGCCGCCACTCCCTGAAAGATCCCGTTTAACCACAAAAAAGAACCTGGAGCTTTAGGGTAACCAGCAGGGCTATCTTGGGATAGGCGGATCTTTTGCTGAAGATTGTACAAAAAATCCGCATCACTCGTTAGTGGTTCTATTTCTGGGGGCAGTTGAAGGCGTAACCAGTTTTCAAAATCATGATTATCAAGTTTATTTTTATTCTTCATGGGGCATTGCTCCTTTTAGTAAAAGATCGTTTTTGAGTCTTTTCAGACTGCGGCGAATCCAGGTTCCCACCGTCCCTAGCGGAATATTCATAATCTTGCTGATTTCTTCGTAACCCAGATCTTCTAAGTATTTGAGAATTACGGCCATGCGGTATTTTTCTGGTAACTGTAACAAAGCTTTTTGGACCAGAGATTTTGTTTCCTGGCGGGCCACTATTTCCGGGAGGCTTTCGCTATACCGCTCGCTAAATTGTAACTCCTGCCCGGGTAAGATTTCTTCGTAGGAATCATGGTATTTTTGGCGACGGGCCCGATCAATACTCAGGCGATAAGTAATGGTGAGGAGCCAGGCTTTAAAGGAACCGTTTCTTTGGGAAACAAAATCGGGTAAGGCTAAAAAAGCCTTGAGAAAGGTTTCTTGAGAGAGATCTTCGGCATCAGCAGCATTGCCAGACATCCGATAGGCGAGGCCGAAGACGTTTTTACGATAGGTCAGGACTAATTCGCCAAAAGCCTGCTGGTCGCCCTTCTGTGCTTGCAAAATCAGCGCTTCTTCTTGCTGCAAAACCAAGAAACCTCCTCTCTTTGTATATATTAAACGTGATCAATCAGCTTTTTCTTTCATTTATTGAAGGATTTGTTAAATAAAATAAAAGTAGAGTTTATAACTTTTGCTTTAATACGGAAAATTTTTCTTTAATTATAAAGAAAAATTTTTTGTGGAAATATTTTTATTGAATTTGTTTGAATTGAAGGAATATTTTTATGTTTTGTGGAATTGTTTGGGATAAAGTAAAAATAATATTTGATGAAAAAAATAAAAAACCAAATAAATTATAAGGGGAACCTAATACATGGCAGAAATCAAATACGAAATAATTGAAAGAATAGCTATACTTTCTGAAAAGCATAATTGGACAAAAGAATTGAACAAAGTCAGTTGGAATAATAGAACTGCTAAATACGATTTAAGAGATTGGAATCATAATGAGGGTAAGCTTGGTAAAGGTATTACCTTAAATGATGAAGAAGTACAAAATTTAAAAGAAGTACTAAATAATATGGAAATATAGTTTTTATAAGAGAAGAGGTTCATATGGCTCATATAAATCATATTTTTAAATTTTTAAAAGATTATTACGAATTATCAAATCCGGTCGTTACGGATATAATCAAACAACCCTGGAGTATGAAATTATCAAATTTACCACAAATTAAAGAAATTTGGTCGGTATACCATACCCAGGAACTTGGTGAAACGATTTTGAAAGTAATTAAACCAGTTTTAAAGCCATGTCCTAATCCTGAGGAGAACCTCTTAAAATGGTTAAATGGCAATTGGCGAAAAGTAAGCGTGGATGCAGTTACATATAAAGAAGAAATAGTTACGAAAATACCAATGAAAACATATGTTTGTCGTAACTGTAATTGGATTTATGATCCTCGAATAGGTGATCTAGAAAGGGGAATTGCCCAGGGTACTGATTTTTATCGTATCTTTGATAAATGGGATTGCCCTCAATGTGGGAAAAACAAAGAAAGTTTTTATATTAAAGAAGAAGTAGTATATCTTCATAAAGAACGGTTTCTTGATGACCCGAAACGGCTCAATTTATTTGAAGTATGGATTATAAAACGTAATAATTGGCGAAATATTGAGTTTCCTAAAGAACAAGGGTTGAATTTATATAATATACTATTTAAGCTGTATTCCGATATTAAAAAAGAATCAGAAACTTTCGAGTTAGTTGTTGGAGATGGTCAGCTTTATTGGCAAAGCGAATCTAAAATGATTAATCATCCGGTAATCTTTCAAAAGGTAGTATTAGAATTTATTTCGCAAGAACCTTCATTTATTATTAAATATGAAGAAGAAAAAACTGATCTTTATACTTCAATGCTTCGCGTTATTCCGACTCTTAATCAAACAATGCTTTCTGAGATCATCCAAGATATTGAGAATAATTCCTATAGGATTGCTGATACTATTAATAATAAATCCCTTTTCAAGCGTTTGATCCATATTGTTGATGAAAAAGGCAAATTTTTGGAGAATGATGAAAAAGATCATAATGGGCCGACAATTAGAGTGGAACCTATTCTGTTTTTGCGAAAAAGAAATCAAGGATTCTCAATATTTCTTGATAAAATTATTGAAGAAATTAACGAAGATAAAGAAATCAAATTACCGGGTTTTTTAAAAAGAATGATAGGGAATCATCCTGGTGGCCAGGATGTTATAATTGATGATGTTGGTTGGAATCAAAGCGGAATTGATGAAAACATTTTGTTAACTTTATCAGCTAATAATGATCAACTAAAGATAATGAAATACTTAAATCATTATGGGGCGGTATTAGTACAAGGCCCTCCCGGAACCGGGAAGACTCATACTATTGCTAATCTTATCGGGCATTTGTTAAGTCAAGGAAGTAGGGTTTTAGTTACCAGTCATACTGAAAAAGCCTTAACAGTTTTGAAGGAGAAAGTTTATCAAGATTTACAAAGTCTTTGTATTAGTTTGTTGAGTGCCAGTTCTCAAAGAAAAGAAATGGATAATGCATTATTTGAAATCGCATCCAAAGGTACCTCCTTGGATTTAGGAGAGACAAAGAAAAAGATAGAAAGATTAGAGTTAGAAAGAAAAGAACTAGTTGTTAAATCAAAAGCTAAAAAACAAGAATTGCTAAAAATTAGGTCGCTAGAGTATAAAGATCTCATTTTTGACAATCAATCAATTACCCCAATAGAAGCGGCTCAATTTGTTAACAGTGGTGAAGGTGAAATAGATTATATACCGGGAAAGACTACTGACGATCAAATAGGGTTACCCCTTTCTCTAGAAGAATTAAGAGAATTATATTATACTAATAACTTAATAACTATTGTAGAAGAGGAATTACTAAGTAAAGAGTTACCGGATTTAAAATCTTTATGGATTCCAGCGGATTTTATAGTTAAAACGGAGAAATATGTGGAACTTTCCCAAGAACTATTTGGTTGGGAACCTAACAAATTAGTATTACAATCTGAGCTTAATGAAGATTGGTTAAGAGAAATACAGAAAATGGCAATGGATATTTTTGAAAGTCTGAAAGAAATGAAAGAATATCAACTGGCAATTATTGAAAAAGTTATTAAAGACCAGCTTTATCACGAATTATGGCAATCATTTTTTGAGGATTTTAATGATTTATTAATAAATTACGAAGAATATCGAAAAATTTGTTATGAAAATGACTATGTGGTTTCAGAATTATTATTAACCGAAGAAAACTTAAACATTTTAGATGAAATAATTCTCTCCGGAAAAGAATATCCCATAAGTTTTTTGGTGAATATTTTTAAACCTCAGTGGAAAAAATTATATAATGAAATAACTAATAATAATCGGCGAATTGAAAAAAGAAAAGATTTTGAAAATCTGAAAGTTATTTTTTCATATGAATTACAACAAAATAAGCTGCTCCATAAATTTAATAAATTACTAGCTGAAGTTACTGAGAATGGTTTTATGACTAAAATTAATTTTGAAGAGAAAGTTCAGCAATATCGAAAAAAAATCGCTATCTCACTAAACTGGTATAAAGAAAATTGGGAAAAATTAACTGGTGTTTTAAAAGAGAACAGTTTGAATTCTCTCAAATTTGATGAAATATCCGTCATTGATCTTGAAAAGCCGATTGAAACTCTTAAAAATTTACTTGAAAATATCTTTATCCCTGACATAAGTAACAGATATAAATTAGAATTATTGA
>JANQHU010000043.1 GCA_028282485.1 Bacillota bacterium | reverse complement strand
TTACAATCTATTCGGCCCTATTATCAGTTTAATGATATTGATATTGACCGTTACCCTTCTGCCAAAGGGCAATGGCAGATTATGCTGGCAGCTCGGGAACTAAATACCAATCGCCTTTCCGAACAGGCGAAGACTTGGATTAATCTTCATTTGACCTACACCCATGGCTACGGAATTACCGCTAACGAAGTTAGCGAGTTTTCGAACCAAGGGCAACCTATCTTTATCGCCCGGGATATTCCCACCAAAAATAGTAAAGACTTTGATACTCTAAAAGTTACTGAGCCCCGGATCTATTTTGGAGAATCGACTAATAATTATATTATTGTCGGAACAAAAACTTCGGAATTTGACTATCCCCAGGGTGAAGAAAACAAAACAACAAAATATCAGGGGCCCAAAGGAATTCCCATAAATTCTTTTCCCATTAAGATGTTAATGGCCATGCGCTTTAGCGAGACTAACTTTTTACTCTCTCCACAGATCACTAAAGATAGTAACCTGTTAATATATCGGAATATTCGGCAACGGGTTTTAAAACTAGCGCCTTTTTTATTAATTGATAATGATCCCTATTTAGTAGTTGCTAAAGGTAAGCTCCACTGGATTATCGATGCCTACACCTATAGTAGTTATTACCCTTATTCTAAATACCATCAACACGGTATGAATTATCTACGCAATTCGGTGAAAGTACTCATAAATGCTTATACTGGCAAAGTCGATTTTTACGTGATCGACGAAAAAGATCCGGTGATCCGGGTTTGGCAGAAAGTATTTCCGAAGCTCTTAAAATCAGCTGCTAATATTGATCCGGAAATCGCGGCTCATTTCCGCTACCCCGAATACATTATGAATGTGCAACGAGATATGTTGTTACAATACCATATGACTAATACCAAAACCTTTTACGAAAAAGAGGATTACTGGACGATTCCCTACGAAAACAAAAACGAACTCTTCGAACCTTATTATGCTAACCTGCAGTTACCAGGCCAAACAGCCAACGAATTTGTGATGGTGCAACCCTTTTCGCCCCGGGGAAAACAAAACTTAATTGCCTGGCTAGCCGCTAGGTGCGATGCCCCCAATTATGGTAAATTGGTCTTATACAAACTACCGAAAGATCAAAATATTTATGGTCCGGCCCAGATTGAAAGCCGAATGTATCAAGATCAAAATATCTCCCAATTAGTAACTTTATGGAATCAGCAACAATCTCGGGTGCTCTGGGGTAACTTGCTACTCATCCCCCTGGAAAAATCAATTCTTTATGTAAAACCCCTCTATATGGAGTCGGAAAACAGCCAACAAGCTGAATTAAAACGAATTGTGATGGTTTATCAAAACCAAGTAGTAATTGGCACTACTATTCTGGACGCTATAAACCAGATAAAGATCGCCAAAGGAAAACCCATCTCGAAAGTAACCAAACCCGAACCGGGAGCACCTGGTTCAACTGCTGAAGATGATGATGAACAATTAGAACTCAACCAACGCCAATCTCTAATTAGGCAACTGCAAAAGAGTATTCGGGAGCAGCAAAAACTCTTTAACCAGCAGAAAAAACTTTTGGAGAAATTACGAAAATTATAAGTTTTTAAAAAATTAATCTTTTGATTGTAATTATAGTTATATCTTATTTAATCATAAAAAATAGATAGGGAATAAATTCCCTATCTATTTTTTATTAATTTGATCAAAACCTGCGGAGGCAATGCTTCCGGTAGGATCAATTTACCAAAATATATTCCCTAACTAATTGCTAAACCCTCTTCCATTATTTGATTACTCCATTTGCCACATTTATCTCCCAGGCAAGCTACTAACTGATTTCCCTGGCGCAATTCTACTACTTCACACTGATTGGCACAAGCATCACAATCAAAGCTACTAGTAGTGATTGTTTCATTAATAATTTGAAATCCTTTAAATTTGGTGCTTAATTTTTGGCTCATCATCTCATTTTGGGCCAGTAAAGCGGCTCCGTAAGCTCCCATGACATCAAATTGTTCCGGAATGAGTAATTTATGTCCTAAAATTCTCTCAAAGGCTTTGCGAATACCTTGATTAGCGGCTACGCCCCCTTGAAAAATAACGGGAGGCTTTATATCCCGCCCTTTGCCCAGATTATTAATAAAGTTGCGTACCAAAGCTTCACATAGACCAGCTAAGATATCCTCCATAGGATGCCCCATCTGCTGCTTGTGAATCATATCCGATTCTGCAAAGACGGCGCAACGTCCCGCGATACGCACGGGATGATTTCCAGTAGCCGCTGTATTACCAAAATCAGCAATTTCCATCTGGAGGCGGGCCGCTTGTTGATCCAAAAAAGAGCCCGTTCCGGCAGCACAAACCGTATTCATGGCAAAATCATTGACTATGCCATCTTTGATTAAAATCAACTTGGAATCTTGGCCACCAATCTCAATGATGGTTCGGACTTCCGGTTCCAAATGGAGACAGGCTACCGCATGGGCAGTAATCTCATTCTTTATCAGATCCGCTCCTATCAGTTTTCCAATCATTTGGCGACCAGATCCGGTAGTTCCCACTCCGGCAATCTCATAATCTTTTAATTCTTTAATTACTTGGGCTAATCCTTTTTGCACCGAGGCAACAGGATTCCCCTGGGAACGTAAGTAAAGTTTACGAACCAGTTTACCCTGATTATCAATTAAAACAATATTGGTACTTACAGATCCTACATCAATTCCGAGATACAACTTCAAGTAATTCTCCTCCTCTACTACGGGAACGACGGTAAGCCAGCATATCCACAAAGGCCTCCAACCTAGTGCGAATTCCGGCTTCTCCAGAATGCTCGTCAATAATTAAGGGTAAAACAGGGATCCCCAAATCTTTAGTGATTGCTGGCAAAGCCTGCATGGCCACAATCTCCGGCATACAAGTAAAAGGGGCTAATTCGACCACTCCATGATAATTATTGACGGCGGCATCAACTGTATGGGCTACTGTTTCCAAGCCATGGCCCCCCACAAAATTATCCAAATAAGATTTGGCCAGCAAAAACTGTTTTTGGCGCCAATTAGGTTTTACAATACTTAATAATAAGTGTTCAAAGACCCATTCCGAAAAATGGATGGTTCGCTTTACTTCTACCCCCATGTTTCCTAAGGTCTCTTCTATTTTAAAGTTCACTTGAGATTCTAAGACCATATAGATCTCTCCAAGCAAAACAATCTTTAACGGTTTAAATTCGGTTTTCACCGACAGACTACTCAGTTCTTGCAAAGCATTATTAACAATTTTTTTTATATCTTTATGTAGAACAGCAGCATTTAATGCATGGTAGAATTTTTTTTGCAAACGACTGGTCGCGCCAGGTTTTTTTTCCAGGGGACGTATTTGATTCGCCAGGGTATCAAAGGTGTCCACCGCCTTCGCTTTCTGCCAAGCATAACTAAGAGCCCGGCTAAAATCAGTCAGCCGATGCTTAGGTAGATATTTTTTGAGCTTCTCCCATAATTCCCGGGGATGAGTCTTGGGCGCTTCTAAAATTAAAAAGTCGACCTGATATCCGTTTGCGCGGAGGATCTCTTGTTGTAATTGGCCGTAGTAGCCAAAACGGCACGGTCCTACTCCCCCCGCCATAAAGATTAGGTCGATGGTTTGTGAGCGCAACGTTTCGACAAAATTGCCTAAATTAATTTTAAAAGGCAGACAGGCAAACTCCGGCGCTAATTTGGCACCGAGAGCAATTGTTTCTTGAGAAATCGGGGGCGGTAAAATCACCTCTAAACCGACCTCTCTAAAAAGAGCACTAAGTGGAATGTACGAGTTTCCTAAATGAGGAATGGTTACTTTTAACATACTTGACACCTGTATTTCATTAGATCTAAAAAGGCTTCCAGCCGGGTGATCACACCAGCCTCACCACTATGTTCTTCGTAATTCAACTTTAAAATTGGTTTATTGGCCTGACGAATGCGTTTTTCTAATAACTCCCCCACAATTGCTTCCGGACCACAAGCAAAAGTGCTAATATGTATAAATCCATCCACATTCAACTCTTCTAACATCCACTCTAAGGCATCAAACTGTAAGCGACCGAGAGTCCAAAATAAATCTTTTTCTAAACTCCCGGCCCCTTGCCCTTGATAGCAAATAGGAGTCATCTCCGGAGTATAATAGGTAAGATCATTCTCCCTTAAACGCTTTAATAACTCCAAATTAAAACAAGGGTCATAGATACAATATGGATGACCTAGAACTCCGATTTTTAGATTATTTTCAGTTTGCTGATTCAACATTTTTTGAAAATTTAAATTGAGAAGTCCGGGCCAGATTCGCTCCCCTTGCAACTGATTTTGTAAGTCAAACTCCTTCTTGGGAGGTTTTAGACCCAGTTGCCGGGCTGCCTGGTCTAAGGCCTGTTTAAAATTAGTTTTAGGGTGATCAAACTTCACTACTAACATCTTCTCCCCAATTTCCGGAACGGTGTGTCGTACAATATCCGGCAATCCCATAAACTTGGGGCAAATAAAGGCTTTGGGTTCAATTTTTACCAAATGAGGGATCATTACTTTATCGACTTTGGGGACCAACCATTTAACATGCCCAATAAAGATTTTAATGGGCAAACAGATTTCGTCCAGAGTACTCCCTACCCCTGTCATCATCAGTTGGCGATCGGTTGGCGGTGAAGAAATTACACTACAGTTTACTTTTTGCCAATACTCTCGCCACAAAGGGGCAAACCAGAAATATAATAAGCCTTGCGGAAGACCAATTATCACAATGAAGTCACCTCATCTTAGATCATACTTTTTAAAAAGATTATTCGTAACTAACTTCATATTTCCTGCTATTTCTGTTAACTATTTTAATTCACATAATTCTCTCTTTACGATACCGTGACGGGACTTCTTTTTAAAATCTCTTCTACTGCCATTGTCGTCAGCTTGGCTCCATTTTCCGGTAAATCGACATTACTAGTCTTTCCGAGATCGCCGATCCCCACGATTATGGGAATATTTAATTCGTTAAAAATATCAACTGTATCACCATAAACTCTCTTTGCTTGTTCCGGTTTTGCCTGGCCGTTTTTATCAACTGCCATTTCTACTACTTGGCCTTCTTTAGTAATAGAAAGATTAACCATAGCTCCCTGAACCGCAGCCGTATTCGAGGCTACGGCAATCGCTCCAATAATCTCAATTTCGGGATCATTAGCAATGATTCGTAAAGCTTGCTCCCCTTCGCCGCGTCCGGCATCCCCACAATCATCAATCATTATTAATACCGGATCATGAGGGGTTTTTTTGATGGCTTTTAAGATCTCTTCTCCCGAAGTAGGAGTCGGATTACCGCCGGATAAGGGGACGGCTCGCCCCTTAATGTTGGCGGCTACTTTCCCAACTATTTTTTGGGCAATTCGATCCCCGTCTGTCACAATAATTATTCGTCTTTTTGCCAAATTATTCCCTCCTGCCATTTTTTAATTAGAGCTACCAAAAGCCAATAGTTTTTCTGAATCTGCCGATAGATTCTTTTTTTGCTAAAGGTACTATTATAAAAAAAACTAGTAAATTTTTTAGTTAATCCGTTAGGCAAAAAATTAATTTTAGTGATTACCGGAATAAAAAAGAAAGAACAAAGCTGAGGATACTCTCTTTCCAAACAAGTAAGAGTTTGGAAAACAATTTGCCGATCTTGATCCAAAAAAAGAGTATGGATTCTTTCTCCTTTTTTGGTCTCGCCACAAAAGACCGGATACCCTAATAAGCCCCTGGTGGAGCACCATAAATCAAGCACTTTTTCTAATTCTTTAAAGGTGGGAATGGCTGTATTTGGTAAACGCTGCAAATAAAGGCTGGCTACTATTAATACAGCTAAATGATTACTCCCACAAAAATAGATTGTTTGTTTAGACATTTTTCTGAATACTCGCCACTTTCATTCGGGTATTTTCGACTAATTTTAAAATAAAGCCAAAGGAAAAATAAGTTCCTAAGGTTACTAAGGGCCGACCAATTTTAATCCAGCCGCACCCTCTAGATAAATAACCTCCCAAAACCATCAAGGGATTAAAGAGTTGTAAGCAATTTACATATAGATATTCTCCTGGATTCTCACCACTTAAAATACTAAAAGCTTTAATCAAATTAGTGATTGTTTTCACAGAATGACGACAAGCTAAAGTATAGATCTGATTATTAAAATTATCAGTGCCAATATACTTTAATTGACCATGTTCGGCTTGAGTAATGCGGTCAAAATAAGTAATTTGCTGAAAAATAGTTAATGGGGGCGGATTTTCGGGGGGAATGCTCCCTAAATATAAAGCTGCGGCCGTTTGTGAGGCATGGGCTCCCCCATAGCAATAAAATACAATTTTCATTCCGTTTTTTGCTGAGACTCTTTTTCCGAATCACTCTTTTTTTCGGAATCCTTATTCGTTTCACCAACAGCTCCGGTGAATTCCTTGGTAATATCTGATAAATTACTACGATTAATGATTAAAAATAAGATAACGCCCCCAACTACTATAGCTAAGATCCAAAAAAGATTGCGTAGGCTACTTCTTCCTAAAGAACCTTTTCCTTCTCCTCGAGAGAGAACCCCACTTGCAGCAGCAGCAAAAAGCCCGGCTGCCTTCTCGGCATCTTCCCGTAAATTTTTATCAGTCCCAAATTCTAAAATAATGGTGCGCGGGCCTAAATCTTGATTATACTTGCCCTTACCGTAAAAAATACCTTTAATTAAGCCGGGATACTTTGCATCAACTTTGGCTTTGATCTGTTTGGCAAACTTATTGGTTGCTTCAAAGTTGGGATTTTGCCGTCCCACCACTAGTTGAATTTTAGTTACTTTTTGGTTATTAACATAGCCGGTATAACGTTCCGGAGGTACGGCATCCCGATGAACATCAATTAAACAGGAAGGTTGCTTTTTAATTAACTTAGCTGCGGTGCGCCGGGAACGATCGTAGGCCATGGCATCATGGGGATCATGAGGTGTCTCAATATGTTCGACTGGTACACCTTGTTTTTTTAAAGCTTTTGCTAAAGAATCACCTACCTTGATGATTCCCCCATTGCCCCGCTGACTTGCAGCCCCATCCGAAGGTTGGTAACTCTCATCGGTATGAGTATGGTAAATTCCTACCAAGCCTTTTTGACTATTACTTTCTCCTCTTAAAAAATCAAACCGGAATAGCCCGCTAATAATATTAGTTAGGTTAGTTAATCCCAGGTTAACCTTCTTTTCTTGTTGGATTAATTTCACGAATGCGGTTCTTCCCTTGGTTTTTTCCACCTGATAGAGTTGATTAGCTTCGGTGAGATAACGATCCCCTTGCACCACCCAGTGGGCCGTTTCCGTAATAATTTTCTGTGAATTTTCTTCCTTTAGAGTAAAAAATTCTCCCGATAGCTCCTTTTCCCCATAGGTAGTTATTGAGATAGTTAGGATAGTGAACAATAAGAAGAGGAATGAAACCTGTTGTTTCAGTTTCATAAACGTGACCACTACTCCTTCTTAGTTATTTTATTCCGCGTCCGGTTTTTCAAGGCTCTCTTCTAATTTTTCCGGCCGATTGGTAGTCGCCGGTCCCCCTTGGAGTGCCTCCCTACCTTCGCCAATAATTTCTGCCAATAAGACAGCTAAGATTCCCGCTATAAAGATGGTATCAAAAAAGCCCGCCCCACCAATTTGGGTGGGGACATTATAGCCACTCCGATTAGCTTCAATGATATGGGCAATATCTAAGCTTAATATTCCTAAAGTAGCGATAATAAAGGATAAACGACGTGAACGCCCGGCAATATAAGCCACGATTCCGGCAACAATTCCCCATAAATACTGGGGCTCCATAAAACCCTGATTAATATCAAAACGATAAAACTTGTTGATGCCATAGAGCAGCCCGGCGGTTAAAAAAATTCCAATGATCGCCCGAATCCATTCTTTGGCCGTCCCAGCCTTAACAAGAACATAAATGGCTAGTGCAATGGGCAAAATTGCTCCTCCTACATTAATACTCACCTGCGGGTCGCGCCACAAAGGGATATCAATAAAACTACCTAAAACAATGGCTCCGACAAATATTAACCCCCCTCGATCACTTAAATAAAGCTTATCAAGCACTGTTTGTGCTAATCCTAAAAAGATGAGAATCATAATTCCAACCAACAATACTATTCCCGTCACCTATGATAAACCTCCTTTTATTACTTAGTTTGGCCTTAATTTACTTTTTTTATGAGCTTTTTTATAAACTTTTAACTTTTATTAGGCAGTAATGATCTGTTCTTGTTTACCAATAAAAAGAGCGGCTT
>JANQHU010000387.1 GCA_028282485.1 Bacillota bacterium | reverse complement strand
TGAGATTTTTGGGATTGCCCAAGATGATTCTAAGAGGGCTTCTCGAGTTAAAATTTTTGAGTCGGAGATATCGGAGAGAAAAGAAGAAGATCCAAAGCTGGCTATGACCCGAGTTAAGATCGACCGCTTTTCTGGTGGCGCAGTTGATGGGGCTCTGTTTAGGGAAAAACCCATTTATGGGGGTGAATTAATTTTAGAAATTTTAGTCGAGAAGGATAAAAACGAATTAGTTAGTCCTAATGATAACTCAAATACTGAAACAGCGGTGGCTTGTTTATTACTAGTTTTGAGAGACCTTTATAACGGCCTTTTGGCTGTAGGAGGGGAAACAGCAGTAGGACGTGGTATTTTTAATCTTGGGGATCAAGATTTTTTTACCAAAGTAACGCTTGATAATCAAGTTATTAATGAGGGGCTTTTTCAAAAATATATGCAGCAGTTAGCCCGAAGGCTGGAGGAAAAGGAGAAGGAAAAAAATGAGCAAAAGCTTGACGCCAAACCCCTTTGTAATCGAAAGTAATCAAGTAGCCATCGCAAAGCTTAATACCATATGTACTTTAAAAAGCCAAGTAACACAATCCAGTCCGGAAATTGCGAAGATAGATCTCCAAAATACAATTAAGGAGTTTATCAATGGGCAAGAGTATCAATTAATGGTTCATCAAACTCACGCAGTAGCTGTAGGAAAAACAGAAAAGGGTATTCTTACTTTGGCACAGGGAAAAAATTTAAATTTTGAAGAAATCTTAGAAATTCGTATTTTTAACCAAGAAAGAGAATTATACGCTCTCCGGACAAGTGGACTTTCATTTGGTTATCGAATTCGTGAGGATCAGTTTTTGGCTCCCTCAGATTTAGAGGTTTATGTAGAAATGCATAAAATGGTGGGAACTGTAGCTGAAAATCAGGTTGATTCAAATTGGAGCAGAGTAAGGGAGCCACAGCAAGGGATTAACGTTGCTCTCCCTTTTGCAGTAAGGAGTGAAGAATTTTATAATAGTAAAGATCCTGATGTGGGTGAAAAAGAGCATTCTCCTAATCTTTTTATTGGGGTAATTAATTATTTAGATTATGACCAAAATGGAGTAATGCGCGGTAAAGATGACCGTCTCTGTGGTTTTTTTAGTTTTAATAAACAAAATAAGCATCTGGAGGTGGTTTGGTGATACAAAGCGAAGAATTACAAAAATTAAAAGAGAAATTTGAAGCGGCGGAAAATTCTTTTGTAAATCCTTATGCCTTTGTGAGTATTGATGAAAAATGCCACAAAGAAAAGATGAAACTAATTCCGAAAGCAGAGGCCCTTGATGGTTGGATTGAAGCCGTGATCGAACCGCAAACTCCTTTATTTATTCCGGATACATCTAAGGAACCAGAGGAGGACCAGCAAGAATATCCTTTTTTTTCATACCATGAGAATGGGCCTAACCAGACAAATAGACCAGCTATTCCCGGTAGTTCGTTAAGAGGGATGCTCCGTTCGGCTCATGAAGCGGTTACTAATTCTTGTCTTTCGGCAATTTCCAATGGGACTATTTATAAACGTTTCGTTACGCCCCGTGAGAAAGCAGGTATTTTGGTAAAAGAGAATGAAGGTTGGGTTTTATACCAGGCTGAATTAGCAATAGTTGCATTTCGGGAAGTTTATTATGGTGAGAATAAAGGAAAAGATATTGATAAGGCCGAATTTGCTGAAGCGGCCAGAGTTTTTGTGGAAATGGAAGATGATCAAAAAGGGCAGAAAAGAGTGGTCAATATTAAAACAGATAATTTTGCCAATGCTTCAGCTGAGGAAGCATATATTCACTATTCGGGCCTTTTTTTAAATAAGAAACAGAACCAAAAGGTTTTTTTAAAAAAAGGAATTGCGACTGATTTGAATCTCGAAGAAGCGGTAGGTAAGTTTCGGAAGGTTTTAGAAAGGTATATTGTTAATAAAGATACACAAATTCGCAAAACCTATCAAAGAGTTTTAAATGTTTTAGATCAAGAAAATAGAGCCTTAGTCTACTATAGTGATGACTTTAAATATTTTTCCCCGGCCTGTATTTCAATAGAGGCTTTTTATAATAATATTAATTATATTTTGTACCAGCAAGGAGATCATCAACCATGTGTAGCCAAAGAGGCGCTTTGCGAAACCTGTCGTTTGTTTGGCATGGTAGGAGAAAAGACTAGTTTAGGATCGCGAATTCGAGTGACTGATGCGGTAATTAAAGAAAAAGATCAATTAGCGAATCCAAATGATTATTATTTTAAGAAAATGATTACTTTAAAAGAATTAGCCTCACCCAAAATAGCTGCCACTGAGTTTTATCTGGCTAGACAACCCGAATCAGCAGTTCTTTGGGATTATGATAAAGCTTATCAAGGGATAAAAAAAGAAGATCGAAGATTGATTAATGATTATCAACCGCGAATTAATGGCCGCAAGTTTTATTGGCATTCGTTAAACGATAATTATACCACTGATCAAAAGAACCATCGCAATTATACAGTCCAGTTAGTAAAAAAAAGTGACCCTGCTAATAAGAAACCAATCCGGTTTACCTTTCGAATCTTTTTTGAAGGAATAACTAAAGAAGAATTAGAGAAACTCTGCTGGGTTTTGACTATTGGGGATAAACCAGATCATGCCCATAAAATTGGGAGAGGCAAACCCTTAGGCTTAGGAAGCATTCAGATTCGCATTGGACAAGTATCTTTAAGAAGACTGGAAAAAACCGCTACCCACATAACATATTGTTTGGAAGATTTTCCGTTAAATTTTCAAGGAACGTTTAATGAAGAAGAAAAAAATATTCAAGAGTTTTTAAATATTACTAACACTAAATTACCTAAAGGTGCCCAGGTTGCCTATCCTTTAGGCGAAAAAGCACCTAATAAAAACAGTCCTATGTATTGGTTTATGCAGAATCGGGAAAATTCAAATTCGAATAAAAATAAACAATTCTATCCCTTAATTTCTGATACTCTTCCTACAATTAATGAGACAGCAAGCCAGGCTAAGGTTTTAACTAAAAAAATTAAGAAATAAGAAGGAGAAGTTACTTTTGCGCGGTTGGGAGTAACACCTTATTTTAGTGTATAATTAATAAAATTAACTTAAGGAGAAAATTTGTGAAGCCCACCGGTGTCATGATCAAACTAACCCGCCGTAGTTCCGGTAGATTCGTAACCGGGGCGAAGGGGTATGGGCGAAAGATGGATGTGCAAGAAAAACTGAAGCAGCTCAGAGAAGCCATGCGAAGGGATGTCATGGATAAATTCAAAAGATACCGCCAAGAAAAGTTCCGTAATCTGAAAGAAGGTTTTTTGGAATGCCAGATCTTGCGGGCCGAACCCGTGGACGCGGTAATTGGGGAAGTAGTAGTGGATCAAGCAGACTTTCATCTTCCCGGCCGCCTCCCTCTGGTCTGGCAGCGTCATTATGGTTCTCAAAGTAGCCGCCGGGGCTTATGTGGCTAT
>JANQHU010000374.1 GCA_028282485.1 Bacillota bacterium | reverse complement strand
TCAATATTACTCAATATATATTTGTGAAATTTGACAAAAAAATAAGCCTATATCAAGGCTTTCGAAGATTTTTTCTCTTTTCAACTGTCAAAGACCCGAATAAGAATTAAAAAGTATTAACAAAAATTTTAAATTCTAAACCATTTAAAAAATAATTGAAGAGTGACTCTAATGAAGTAAAACAATAATAATTATTTTTTTGATTTTTTAAAATTTTAATTGAGTACTAGAAAAATTAGTTTTATAATAATATAGTAATGTAAAATAAAAAAAGTTATCAGCGTTAAAATATTCCGCTTAATAACTCTTTTCTCTTTTGTTAATTGAATCATTTGATTTTTAGTCATTAAATTGATTAATCTCTTCCAGATTGTCAATTAAAGAGGTAAGTACATGTTGTATTTTTTTGGGGAGACGGTTGATTCGGACCGCTAAATCTAAAGTATTGGCTGTAATCTGGTTCTGACTGGGAGCTTCAGGATTAGTACCGAGATAATTAATAAGGTCTTCGGCTATTTTTCCGTTTCCATCGTATAACTGCTTGTGGAGATCGGAGGGTAATCCTAATAAAAAATCAGTAGAAACATTAAATAAAAAAGCAATTTTACTTAAAGTTTCTAGATCAGGATCCCGATAACTTCTCTCGTAACCAGAAACTGCTCCGTTAGTGATCCCTAATTGGGAGGCTAAATACTTTTGAGTCCATCCTTTTTGTTGGCGGACTTTTTTTAAACGTCTTGCAAAGATTTCACTCAAAATTATACACCACCTATAATCATAAATATAACATTTTTTTAAAAAAGGTAAATGAGTTTTTACAAATTGCTTAAAAAAATATTGCTTTAAGCTCAGTGTTTAGTTATAATGGAAACGTTAATCTAATAAATTGTGTAATTTACAAAAATAAATATTCAAAATAGCTTATTATTTAATAAGGGGATGGGAGTGGGTTAGTGATGTTGTCCTTAGAAAAAAAAGAAGAATTATTAAAAAAAATTACAGAATTAGAAGTGAAATACCAGAAAAAATACTTTGAAGAATTAGCGGAACTGTTAGTGCAAGAAAACTTAACCGTGGCTGAATCTGCGGAAATAATGCGAGAAAGAGAAGCGAATTTTAAACAGCTTCTCTTTACTGAGCATGAAGTATGAGTCTAGGATCGTTATTAGTTGTTTAGAATATTTTTAATGTCCTTATCAATGTAAGCGGCATATTCTCTAACAAATAGGCGAGAATTGGCACGAATTTTTTCCCACATTTTGCGATGTTCTTCGGGAGTGCGGTCTGTTTCTGGTCCCCAGTGCATAAACCAGGGGTTCTTTTGATAAGGAAGGGCCACCTGGTAACCGTTTTTGATGAATTCTAGGCAGTGGGGTCCTTCGTAGTATAAAAAACTGTCATAAAGGTCTTCGCGCCACGGAAGATCATATTGAGTAATCATAACTAATCCGTCAATTACTAAAACCGGCTGGTATTCTCCGGAAAAAGGGCGAAAACGAACCAGCCGTTTTTTCCGTTGGTTAAAAGAAGGCAGGAAAGGTAGTTTAATTCCGGGACGGCGGTATTCCCATACTTTACCGTAACTATGCCAACCATCTTCAAACCAAATACCGCTAGGGGGGAGCTTAGTACCACCCACCGCTCCTAACATCCCGATTTTAGGATATTTAGTAAAACAATTAATGATTTCGGAAATTAAATTTTTATGGTAAATAAAAGTATCCTGATGCAAGTAAACCTTATATTTAGCCGTGGATTCTAAAATAGCTTGATTGTAGGCGGAAGCCATCCCTTTAGCACCCCGAATTTCTTTGAATTCAATATTAATTCCGGGAGGAATGACTAATTCCTCAATATATTGACGGCAGCGTTGGTAAAGGGCTTCGTCGTTAATACAGCTGATAAAAGCTACTTTTTGAGGATTTAATTCTCGATTAGTTTTGAAATTATTATTAGGGGGTTTCATTTTCTTTTTTCCTCCCAAAACGGAACTGCCGGAGACCGTTTAGTACGAAATTCAATCCGCATCTTATCTCGAGCAATTTGCAAATCATAGATTTGCGTTTCAAGATTACTTTTTGCGTCCGGATCTAGAGTGGATTCAGTCAGAAATCTTTTTTTAAGTAAAGAGATTTTTTGCATGATTTCAAATTTCATTATTAGGAAAACCAACCAAACCAGGGGTCGGTAAAATTTTTTGTAATAATAGAGATTGCTTCGGTAGAGCTCGTGGAGGATCTTGGACTTGTTTTGGGAGCTACCTTTACTTAAAAAATGAACCACCGGGGCCCCGGGGAGATAGCGAAAGGCTAAGCGGGCCCGTTTGGCTCTTTCAGCCCAGTCGAGATCTTCGTTATAAAAATAATAGTTTTCATCATAACCACCGACTTCACAAAAAGCCTCTTTCCGAATCATGGCAAAAGTAGTACCGATAAACTCGGTCCGGAATTCTTTTTTTAAATTAGGGCGCCAGAAACACCAGATATGAGTCTTGGTAAATTGCCGGGTATGATCCTCGTTTAGTAAAGGGCCATTAACTCCGGCTATTTTTGAGTTTTTCTGTAAATAGCCCCACATAGTTGCCAGAGTCCCTGGAATTATTTCAATATCACTGTTCGCTAGGAGTAGACAATCTGCTTTGGCAAGCCCTGCTGAAATTCCTTGGTTAAAAGCTTTGGCAGGGCCAAAATTTTTTTTATTAGCAATTAAATAGACAAAAGGAAACTCCTTTTGAATCATTTCCACAGTGCCATCTTCGGAGGCATTGTCAACCACAATGATTTCTCCGGCTAACTTAGAGTTTGACAGATCGTTAATTAAAGACGTAAGGCAAGTTTTTAATAGTTTTTTGGTTCGATAAGTGACAATAATGGCTGCTATATCTTTTTTTTTGTCCATTAAAAGCATGCTCCCCTTTGTTGAAATGCTTTTATTTTATCATAAGATGTGCTCCTTGTAAAATTTTGATGAAAAAGTTTGCTGATAGTTAACAAAAAAATCTTAGTTAAAAAAGGAAATCTGCCGATAATGGAGAATAGAAGGGTGAAAGTGGTTGTAAGTGGAGTGTAGTGGTTGGATTTATAAAAAAAGTGGTGTGCTAAAGGGAAGACGGGGTAAACACAAGGATAACGCCGCTTTTGAGGAGTTTTAGCTAATGTTTATGGGTGAGTATCAACACTCTTTAGACGAAAAAGGACGAATGATTATTCCGGCTAAGTTCCGGGAAGATCTCGGCGAAAAATTTATTGTTACCCGAGGGCTTGATAATTGTTTGTTTGTCTATCCATTAGTTCAATGGAAGATACTCGAAGAAAAAGTGCGTGAACTACCTACTTCCCACGCGGATACCCGTTCTTTCGTCAGGTTATTTTTTTCCGGGGCGGTAGAGGCCGAGCTTGATAAACAAGGTAGAGTGGTGATCTCGCAAAAATTACGAGAGCATGCCAAAATTGAAAAGGATGTTTTTGTCATTGGAGTTTCTACTAAAGTGGAGATTTGGTCTAAGGAAGCTTGGGAAGCATATGCAGTTAAGGCAAATGAGTCTTATGAAGCTATTGCCGAAACCATTGTCAATATTGGCATTTAATAAATTATCTGGGAAATTGATTTGAGGTGCTGGTTGTGAGTGGGTTTTACCATGAGTCAGTTTTATTAGAGGAAACTATTTTAAATTTAAATATAAAGGCTAATGGTATCTATGTAGATGCTACTGTTGGCGGAGGAGGTCATGCTGCAAGGATTGCGTCGCAGCTTAATGAAGCAGGATTTTTAATTGGTCTTGACCAAGATGAAGAAGCATTAATAGCCGCTGCGGAAAGATTACAGGATGTAAAAGCAAAAGTGAAATTAATCAAAAGAAATTTTGTTAATTTGCCCTCGGTTTTAAAGGAGCAAAATATTGCCCAAATTGATGGTATTCTTTTTGATCTGGGAGTTTCTTCCCATCAATTAGATGAGAAAAAACGTGGCTTTAGTTATCAAAATGATGCGCCCTTAGATATGAGAATGGATCGGTCCAATCCTTTTTCGGCAGCCCATTTAGTCAATACTGCTTCCGTAGAAGAATTGACTCGCATTTTCTGGGAATACGGTGAAGAACGTTGGAGTAAAAGAATCGCTCAGTTTATTGAAAAACATCGTCGGGATCAATATATTGAAACTACCGGAGAATTAGCCGCCATTATCAAAGAAGCAATTCCGGCAGCGGCCCGGAGAAGCGGTCCTAACCCAGCTAGACGTAGTTTTCAAGCCTTACGTATCGCCGTCAATCACGAATTAGAGTATTTACAAAGAGTTTTAAACGATACTGTGGGTCTCTTAAAGTCGGCAGGGCGGTTAGCGGTGATTTCATTTCATTCCTTAGAAGATCGAATTGTCAAAAATACCTTTAATGATTTAGTGAAAATCTGTCGTTGCCCTAAAAATTTTCCCGTCTGTAAATGTAATATGGCCGGAGAATTAAAAATAGTTACCAAACGTCCCATTGTGCCTTCAAAAACAGAAACAGAAAAAAACAAACGAGCACGGAGTGCAAAGTTAAGAGTGGCCGAAAAATACTAAATTAAGGATAATTTTATTTAAGGAAGGTGTTTGACGATGATGTTAGCAAAAAAAGAATACTTTGGCCAAGGGGAAACTAGAAAACAAAAAATATATAAAACCATAACTATCAAAAATAGAAAATATAAAATCCATTCTTTAGTAAAAGTTGGGGTTTGCCTAATGCTTTTAATTAGCATTAATTTGATTTTACAAGCGGGAGTGCTACAGCAGCATTATCAAGTGATAGCAATGCAAAATATGTTAGCTGATGTGGATCGGCAGATCTTGCAAACCAAATTGGAGATTGCTTCTCTGGATTCTATTAAAGGAGTTTATAGCCGGGCTCAAGAAAAATTACAGATGAAAGTGGCCCAAGATAATGATTATCAGTATGTAGTAACTGATAAAAGCGTCCAGGAGATATCGAGGGATCAAAAACCTGTAGCGGTTAGCGAGTCGGCAGCCCAACCGAAAGTATCTTTTTGGAAGCAGGTAGCTAATTTTTTAGGAAAAAGCCAAACAGCGCTAGCGGATAATCCTTAAGAGAAAAAGTTCTTTAAAAAAATAAATATATTCTTGATATATTTTCGGGCTGTTTCTTATATATTGATTACTGGTAGAGCCTTATTTATGAATTAAAAAAATAAAGCCAGAGTACGGAGGATAAGTAGTTGGCCCAGAACAAGAGTATGACCAGGAAACGGATTGTAGCTTTAATGATCATAGTTTTGGTTTTTGGCAGTTACTTGGTTTTGCGTCTGGTTTATCTGCAGGTTTTTACGGCGGGGCATTTAAAGAATTTGGCGGAGATTCAACGGTTTCGCGCGGTCCAGGTATTACCAAAAAGAGGAGCTATCTACGATCGGTTAGGCAATGAGCTAGCCATTAGCATTGATGCTGATTGTGTCTATGCAGTACCCGCGGAAATAAACAATCCGGTAAAGACAGCCGAGATTATCAGTAGTATTTTGACTCTGGATCCTAATCGGTTACGGAAATCCTTAACTAAAAAAGCTTCTTTTGTCTGGGTCAAACGCCAAGTTAATTATGAGGAAATTGTAGCCTTAAGAAAAATAATTAAGGAGCAGCGTTTATCGGGGATTGAAATCTGCCAAAAAGCCAAACGCTTTTATCCCCAAGGAAGTTTAGCCGCTCAATTAATTGGGATTGCCGGAATTGATAATCAAGGGTTAGAGGGTTTGGAAAAGTATTATGATCAGTATCTCAAAGGAGTTCCAGGGAGTGATTTGGCCGAATATGATACCTCGGGACACCATATTCCTCAGGGCGAACGGCGGTACTTACCACCAATCTCGGGGAATAGTTTAAAGCTAACTATTGATCAAAATATTCAGTATATTATTGAGCGTGAATTAGAAAAAGCAGTCAAAGAAACTGGTTCTAAAAGAGGGATGTCCTTAGCCGTCGATCCTCGAAACGGAGAAATCTTAGCCGTGGCCAGCACCCCGGGGTTTGATCCCAATAAGTATCAAGATTTTCCCGGGGAGAATCGTCGCAATCCTTTGTTTTCCGATATGTATGAACCAGGTTCTAGTTTTAAAATATTTACCGCAGCGGCGGCATTAGAAGAAGGAAAAGTTAATTTAACTTCTACTTTTTTCGATCCGGGTCATATTGTCGTCGAGGATCGCATCTTAAAGTGTTGGAAAGCCGGAGGGCATGGTAGTCAAGACTTTACCAGTGCCATGGAGAATTCTTGCAATCCGGTTTTTGTTACTTTAGCCTTAAGATTAACTAAGGAGACTTTTTATAAGTATATTCGGGCTTTTGGCTTTGGCAGTCCCTTAGGAGTTGATTTTCCTGGGGAGACTAGCGGTTATTTACAACCTTTAAGTAAAGTCAAAGATGTGGAATTGGCGACCATTGGTTTTGGGCAAGGGATTTCGGTAACACCCCTTCAGTTGGTAATGGGGGTAGCCGCAGTAGCCAATGGGGGCTATCTTTTAAAACCCCACTTAATTAAAGAAGTTATTAGCCCGGAAGGAAAGCTGGTAAAAAGATTTAAGCGGCAGGTAGTCAGGCAAGTACTCTCTCCCAAAACCTCTCAGACCATGGTCGATTTATTAAAATCCGTAGTTACTAATGGTTCCGGAAATAGGGCTTATCTGGCGGGATACCGCATTGCCGGCAAAACCGCTACCGCCCAAAAAGTAGTTGTCGGCCAACGGGGCTATAAACAAATTATCGCTTCTTTTGTAGCTTTTGCTCCAGCGGATAATCCCCAGGTAGTAGCCGTAGTTATTTTGGATGAACCTAATTCCCCAATTCGTTACGGGGGAGTAATTGCGGCACCGGTAATGGGAAATATCTTTCGGGATGTACTCCGTTATTTGAAAGTGAAACCCAAGTATGAAGCAGAGATGCTGGAACAAATTATCGCCAAAGAAAAATTAGTGCCGGATATCTCGGGGCGTCCCTTAGCTGAAGCCATCAGCCTTTTGAGAAAGGCCAAACTGGAATACCGTATAGTCGGCACCGGAAAACGGGTCTATGATCAGCTCCCCAAACCGGGCTTCAAAATCCCGGAAACCACCCAAATTATTCTTTATACTGAGGCAGTCGAAGAGTGATTTTACAAAAATTTAACATTTTAATGGAAAATGGGCTTTAATATTGGAAGGAAAGTAAATTAAAAGAGCGAATCTATATTAATAACAGAAAAGCTTCGCATAATTGCAGCTGAAAATAATCCTTAGGTAAAGGAAGGTGTCTGGGATTTGCAATTGAAAGAGATTATTTTGAACTTGAATTATATAAATTTGCTTGGTGAGCCTAATCAGGAGATTACTGGAATTGTTCAGGATTCACGTCTGGTAGCACCCGGCAATCTTTTTTTATGTATAAAAGGGAGTAATTTTGACGGGCATCGGTTCCTCAAAGAGGCGGCTGCCAAGGGAGCAAGTACTGCATTGGTGGAAGATCTACCCACTGAAGATTATGGTTTAACGATAATCCAAGTACCACAAATAACTAGTATGGTCATTAAAAAAGTCGCCGGAGCCTTTTATAATTATCCGGATCGACACCTGAAATTAATTGGAATTATCGGAACTAATGGGAAGACCACTTCCACTTACTTGATGAAGAGTGTTTTAGAAGCAGCTGGCTATCAGGTGGGTTTAGTGGGGACTATCGCTAATTTGGTTAATAACCAAAAGTTAGCAACTAATAATACTACTCCTGGAGTACTCGAGTTACAACAAATTTTCCGGCAGATGGTGGACACGGGAGTGGAATATGTGGTGATGGAAGTCTCCTCTCACTCGATTCATCAAGAGCGAATTGCCGGTCTGGATTTTATTGGAGGAATATTTACTAATATCACTCAAGATCATTTGGATTATCACAAAACTTTTGCCGAATACCTGCGGGTCAAAACCCAATTTTTTCTTAATCTTTCTGAAACAGCGCGGGCGGCTATTAATATTGATGATCCTCAGGCAGAAAGTATTATTAATCAAACAAAAGCCCAAGTCTGGAGTTATGGTATTAATAAATCCGCCGAGATTACGGCCCAAAAGATTGAATCTACTCCGGCGGGCGTCACTTACAAAGCGCAAACCCCCCAAGGGAATATTTTCTTAAAGCTTGCCATGACTGGCTTTTTTAATGTTTATAACAGTTTGGGAATTATCGCCGCTGGTTTGAGTTTAGGGATTAGTTTGGCAACTATCAAAAAGGGCTTAGAAAATGTTGCCGGAGTCCCCGGGCGATTTCAGTTAGTCCCGGAAAGTTCTTCTTTTGGCGTGGTGGTGGATTACGCCCATACTCCCGACGGCTTAGAAAATATCTTAAAAACCGGGCGGGAATTAACCAAAAAAAGATTGTTGTTATTATTTGGTTGTGGTGGGGATCGGGATCGTACTAAAAGAGGGATAATGGGAAGTTTAGCGGCGAAATATGCGGATTTTAGCGTAATTACTTCCGATAACCCCCGCTCAGAAGCACCGGGGCAGATTATGCAGGAGATTTTGGCGGGTTTTTTGGCAGCAGATGCCGCAGGCAAGTATTTAATGGAAGTTGACCGGCGCCAGGCTATTTTTAAAATTATTGCTGCTGCGGAGCCAGGCGATTTAGTCCTGATTGCCGGAAAAGGCCATGAAGATTATCAGATAATTGGTGCCCAAAAACTCCATTTTGATGATTTGGATGTAGCTCGGGAAGCTTTAAGAGAATATTTATAGATAGTAAATTAACAGCAGGAGGATTAGAATGCTTCAATTTACAGGCAGGGAGCTTGTCGAAGTATTAACCGAAGGAGAATTGCTCCAAGGTAATCCCAACCAGTGCCTTAATGGAGTATCTACCGATACCCGGCAGATAGTACCAGGCCAATTGTTTATTCCCCTCAAAGGAGAGCATTTTGACGGGCATGATTTTTTAGAAGGAGCCGTCACCGCCGGAGCCGGAGCTCTTTTAATTAGTAAGGATCAGATTCCCGATGTTTCGTCAAAAGTAGTGCTCATTAAAGTGCCGGATACCTTAAGGGCCTTAGGGGAAATTGCTTTAGCTCAGCGGTTGCGCTTTCCGATTCCGGTAGTGGGGATCACTGGAAGTAACGGCAAAACAACCACTAAAGATCTGCTAGGGGCTATACTGGCTACCGAGAAAAAAATCTTGAAAACATACGGGAATTATAATAATGAAATAGGTCTTCCTTTAACTCTCTTTCAACTTAGCCCGGAGACGGAAGTAGCCATCTTAGAAATGGGAATGCGCGGGAACGGTCAGATTAAGGCTCTGGCCGAGATGGCCCGGCCGGATATTGGAGTTATCACGAATGTGGGGCTGACTCATTTGGAGTTATTGGGTAGTATTGAAAATATTGCCAAGGCGAAGCGGGAGTTAATTGAAAGTTTACCACAAAAGGGAATGGCCGTATTAAATGGAGATGATCCTTTGGTACGGAAAATGGCAGAGAATAGCTCTTGCCAAGCCAGTTTTTATGGCATCGAATCCGCAGCACTGGATTATCAAGCAGTAGCCATTAACATGCTGCAGCAAGATTCAGTTTTTATTGTCAAAGGTGTTGATGATTTGGAAATGGAGATTTTTTTGCCCCTTCCCGGGAAACATAATATTTATAATGCTTTAGCGGCCATTGCTACGGCTAAGTTTTTAGGAATTAGTAATGAAAATATTCAGCGGGGTTTAGCTAATGTGGAATTAACGGGGAAAAGATTAACCATTCACCGACTTGCCGATTACACTATTATTGATGATACCTATAATGCTAGTCCTGCTTCTTTAAAAGCAGCTATTAATGTTTTGACAGATATGGGTCATCAAGGGCGGAAAATAGCTGTTTTAGCAGATATGCTAGAGTTAGGAGCCGATAGTGAGCGATTGCATTACGAGTGTGGCAGGTATATCGCCGCGAAAGAGATTGATCTGCTGTTCGTTTACGGCAGATTCGGAGCAGACTTAGTCAAAGGTTTTAATATGACTTCCGAAAAAAACCAGGGTTATTTATTTAATGAGAAGACAGATTTAATGAGGAACTTAAAATTAATTTTAAAAGCGGGAGATGTGCTTTTAGTTAAAGGTTCCCGGGGGATGAAGATGGAAGAAGTAGTGGAGTCATTGTTTGATAAAGGGGTGGAAAATTAAGTGCCGGAATTTGCACGTTTATTAATAGTTTTAGTATTCACTTTTCTGTTTGCTATCAGCATTGGCCCTTTTGCAATAAAACTTTTACACCAATTAAAGTTTGGACAAAGTATTCGTGCCGAAGGCCCCCAGACTCATTTGAAAAAGTCCGGAACCCCAACAATGGGGGGAGTGATTATTCTTTTGGCAATTATTTTCGGCTTACTGGTGAGCGGACAGCTGACTGCTACTAATTTATGGCTTTTATTTATCACCATTGGAACGGGCTTGGTTGGTTTTATTGATGATTTTATTATTATTATCAAAAAAAGATCCATGGGACTGAAGGCCCGGCAAAAGCTGTTAGGCCAAGTGATTGTGGCGGGGTTAGCGGTAGTCTTTTTTGGGATGAATAATATGAATATGTCCCAATTAATCCCTTTTACAAACTCACAATTACAATTTTCCGGTAATGAATATTTAGGAATTTCTTTATTTTTTGTTTTTGCCGTTTTTTGGATCGTCGGCTTTTCTAATGCCGTTAATTTAACTGATGGTTTAGATGGATTGGCTTCTGGAACTACGGCGGTAGCCGCATTGGTTTTGGGAGCTTTAGCTTTTTTTCAAGGTTATACGGATGTCGCTTTTTTTGCCGTCATTGTCGCCGGTGCTTGTTTGGGCTTTATTTGGTTTAACGGGCCTCCCGCCTCAGTCTTTATGGGGGATACAGGCTCTTTAGCCTTAGGGGCCGCTTTAGCCGGAATCGCTTTATTTACTCATTTAGGTTTGTTTTTACCGATTATCGGCGGGATCTTTGTGGCCGAAACCCTTTCGGTAATTATTCAAGTAACCTCTTTTAAAATGATGGGGAAGAGAATCTTTCGGATGAGTCCTTTACATCATCATTTTGAGTTAGGGGGGATGGTGGAGCCCAAAATCATGTTACGTTTTTGGATTGTTGGTTTGTTGCTGGGGATTCTTGGCATCTTGGGATATGTCTTAAAATAGAATCTCTTTCATATAATTAGATTAAAGAGGGAAGTTTGATAGGGAGGTTTAAAGCAGCTTTGAGACGTACTCCGCCGGATTTAATCTTATTGTTGGCAGTATTATTGCTTTTAGTTATTGGGGTAATTGCGGTGACTAGTGCCGGAGCCCCGGAATCTCTAAAAATGACTCAGGGTCAAAATGCTTTTTATATTGGCCTCAGGCAGTTGATTTATATGCTGGTTGGGGTAGGGATTCTCTTTTTTATGATGAAATTTCCGTATCATAACCTAAAGCGAATTACAGTTTTTACGGCTGTAGCCACCCTGGTCTTGTTAGTTTTAGTTTTATTTTTAGGAAATTCAATTAAGGGAGCGAAGCGCTGGATTGAGTTGGGAATTATTTCTTTACAACCTTCGGAAGTTGCCAAAATATCTATCATTTTAGCGATTGCTTATTATTTATCAGAAATCAATAAAGGAGTGCAAAAGCTTTTTCCCGGGGTTTTCTTACCACTAGTCTTTGTAGGCCTTAATTGTTTACTAATTCTTCTAGAACCGGATTTAGGCACCACGATTGTTATTTTTGCTACCTTTATGTTTATTCTTTTTGCCGCGGGAACCCGTTTATCCCATTTAGGAGCGCTATTTATGATGGGGGTTAGTGGAGCTACTGCTTTAGTGGTACTCGAGCCTTACCGTTTGAAACGGTTGCTGGCTTTTTTAGACCCTTGGAAAGATCCTAAAGGTGATGGTTGGCAGATTATCCAATCATTGTATGCCCTTGGTTCCGGAGGACCTTTTGGGATGGGCTTAGGAATGGGTAGGCAAAAATTTGATTATCTCCCGGAAGCACATACGGATTATATTTTTTCGATTATTGGCGAAGAATTAGGTTTTTTAGGAACTATAACGGTCATTTTTTTATTTATTATAATTGCCTGGCGGGGTTATAAAATTGCGGTGCAAGCGAAGGATACTTATGGTCAATTATTGGCAGCAGGAATCACTTCCATTATTACTTTTCAAGCTTTGTTAAATATTGGGGTAGTAACTTCATCCATCCCGGTGACGGGGTTAACCCTACCTTTCTTGAGTTTTGGCGGATCTTCTTTATTGGTAAGTACTTTTTTAATGGGAATTATCTTAAATATTTCTAAAAATACTTAAAAAAGTTTGAGGTTATTAATATGCGTCTTTTGTTAACTGGAGGAGGAACCGGAGGGCACATTTATCCGGCGCTAACTATCGGCAAAGAATTTTTACGAAGGGCTCCTAAAGCCGCAGTTTTATATGTGGGGGGCAAAAAGGGGTTAGAAACGTCCATAGTTCCCAAAGAAGGTTTTCCTTTGCTAACTTTAGAATTAAGTGGGATTCCCCGGCGCTTGAGCCCGGCCATCTTGCGGTCTTTATGGCTAGCGGGAAAAGGAGTTAAAGATACTTTTAAAATTATTCGTGAATTTAAACCTGATTTTGTGATCGGGACTGGTGGTTATGTTTGCGGCCCGGTAGTGGCGGCGGCGGCTTTAATGGGAATACCAACTGGGATTCAAGAACAAAATGCGTATCCCGGTTTGACTAATCGACTTTTAGGTAATTTGGTGAAGAGAATTTTTTTAGCTTATCCGGAAGGAGAGCAGTATTTTAATTCCGCTAAAGTAAAGATTACGGGGAATCCCATTCGCCAGCAGGAATTTTCCCAAATTAAGAGAGAGGCTGTTATCACAAAACTGGGTTTAAAAAAAGATGATTTAAATCTTTTGATCTTTGGGGGTAGTCAAAGTGCCCAAAAAATGAATGAAACTTTTATTAAAATTTTGTCACAACTAATTCGGCGCTATCCTAGATTAAATATTTTCTTAATGACTGGAACTAAAGACTTTGAGAAGATCAAAAAGAGCATCGCCGCTTTGGGATTAACGGCAAATGCTTTGCGACGGTTGCATATTGAGCCTTATTTTTACAATATTGCTGAAATTTACGCTATTTCTGATTTGGTATTTGCCAGGGCCGGAGCAATTTCGTTGGCCGAGATTACTTGTTTTGGAATACCGGCTATCTTAGTGCCTTATCCTCATGCAACCAATAATCATCAGGAACATAATGCTCGGGTCTTAGAAAAAGAGCAGGCGGCTCAAGTGATTTTGGAGCAGGAGTTAACTACGGACAATTTATATCGTGAATTAGTGAGTCTACTGGATGATTCCTCCAAAAGGAAAGCAATGCAGGAGGCCAGTCGGAGACTGGGGCAGCCTGAGGCTACAACCAAAATCGTAGATGAAATCCTCAAACAAATTTAATAATCAAGGTTTTATTTTATTTTTTCTCTGCAAGTGGGACAAGTTTTAGATCAGGAAGGCAATTGTCACATCAAAAATAAGCTACGAATATCATGAATATATGCGGAAATAAGATTAGGGGGCATTAGCAAAATGGCTGAGAAAGATACTGTACAACAAAGCAAAAGTTTTACCGGAGACCGAATGATTATTACCGGAGGGAAAGAGCTCCACGGTAATGTGAGAATTAGCGGAGCTAAAAATGCAGTTTTGAAATTAATGGCAGCTTCTTTGCTAGCTAATAATACTTGTTTGATTCGAAATGTACCACGAATTCGCGACGTGGAAACCATGATTGGGGTTATGCAGGGCTTGGGTGCCGAAGTCTTCTGGGAAGATGAATCTTCTTTGTTAGTTGATGTGCGAAGTGGTTTATCATATACGGCACCAGATGATTTAGTTCGGGAAATGAGGGCCTCGGTACAAGTGATGGGTCCCCTTCTGGCGCGTCTGGGCCAAGTGAAACTTTCTCAACCAGGGGGCTGCGTCATCGGACAGCGTCCCATTGATTTACATTTAAAAGGCTTTCAGGCTTTAGGGGCCGAAATAAAAGAAGAGCATGGTTATGTTTTAATTCAAGCTCAGAAACTTTCCGGTAGCGAAATTCATCTTGATTTTCCTAGTGTCGGGGCTACCGAGAATATTATGGCCGCCGCTATTAATGCCGAAGGAACAACCATTATTCGAAATGCTGCTAAAGAACCGGAAA
>JANQHU010000373.1 GCA_028282485.1 Bacillota bacterium | reverse complement strand
GTGAAGATTATTTATACTATCCCTCTTAGTTGTCAGGGTAAAAATCCTTTTTTCGACCGAGTTTGGCCAAGAAAATAGGTAACTAAAAGAGTGTTTTTAGAACTCAAATAATTTAAAAACCATTCCTTTGACAATAAGGCTAAAAGATGCTATAATTTACTTAACGGTAAGTAATGAAAAATAGGTGGTTTATATGGAAACTAAAGCATTGATTATTCAAACGGCTCTCAGTACCTTTATGGAAAAGGGTTATGATAATACTACTTTGAATGATGTGGCCGAAAAAATTGGGATCACAAAGCCAGCTTTGTATTATCATTTTAAGAATAAAGAAGAGTTGTTTAATGAGGTGATGGATACTTTTTTAAATTATTTTGAAGAGATAATGTGCAACTTAGAAGTTGTTACTAATTTTCAAGATGTTTTACAAAAAATGTATTCATCCCTTCAGGATTATATTATTTTTTTAAAACAGTACACCCATCTGGAGATAAATAATGATGATATTATGCTTAAATATTATTATTTAATTTATGATGCCATTAAACGTAATGAAAATTTTCGTAAACGGATTAACTTAATATATGGTAAAAATATTAAAAACTTAGAAGTTTTAATAATCGAAGCTCAAGAAAATGGGGAGATTAACAAAAATATTGATTGTCGTATCTTTGCTTTTCAAATAATAGCTCTAATTAAAGGAACCTTTATTTTGAGTATTTTTGACCCTAGTATTGACTTGCAGCAATTAGGAACACGAATGTATGAGAACTGGTGGAGTTTACTTGAAAGACAATAAAAATTTATAAACTAAAATTAAAAAATTTTTAACCACAAATTTACTTAACGGTTAGTAATTTTAGAAAGGTATTTTTAAAATGGTTGATAATCGTTATACAAATTATATTTCTGTCTGTCGAGCCTTAATGTTTTTAAATGTAAGCATAAAAGCATTAAAGAAGATAAAAGCTTAAATAACTGAAAGAATGGAGTGAAGTTAAAAATGAGCATGATTGAAGCCAAAGACCTGGTGAAGAATTATTCTCACGGCCAGATGGAGGTACCTGCTTTAAGAAGTATTGATCTGACTATTGAAGCCGGAGAATTTACCGCTTTAGCGGGGCCATCTGGTTCGGGAAAGACGACCCTCTTAAATTTAATTGGATGTTTGGACCGGATTAGTAAGGGACGGTTAACTTTAGATGGGGTGGATGCCGCCCGGTTATCTGCTGTCGACCAGGCGTTGTTGAGAAGGGAGAAGATTGGTTTTATCTTTCAATCTTACAATCTGGTCCCGGTCCTAACTGCTGCTGAAAATGTGGAAATTCCTTTAGTATTGTTAAAAAAATACTCGGAAGCGGAGATTAAAGAGCGGGTTTATCAAGTTCTGGCGGAAGTAGGCTTACAGGGAATGGAGAAACGCCAACCCATGGATTTGTCCGGGGGACAGCAACAGCGGGTTGCTATTGCCCGGGCCTTGGTCAAAGAGCCGAAGCTGATTTTGGCTGATGAACCCACTGCTAATTTAGATTCTACCAATGCCGAGGCCATTTTGGAACTCATGAAAAAGTTGAATCAGGAAAAACGAGTTACTTTCCTCTTCTCTACTCACGATTCTTTGGTTATGAAGTATGCGCGGCGGTTAGTACATCTGCGGGACGGGCAGATTACCGAAGATGAAAGGAGGTAATTGCAGCCATGATGTTTCGTTTTTATTTAAAATTAGCACTTAAAAATTTGGTGCGGCATAAAAGGCGCACCTTATTAACGGCTTTAGCAATTGCGGTTGGGATTTTTTACTTTATTATTTTGGATTCCTTATTAGTAGGGATTGACCGAGATGCGGTGAATAATTTAATTGATTTTGAAACCGGGCATATTCAAGTAGCCGCGCAGTTGGAAAAAGATGAAGAGCTTACTGATCTCAATAATTTGCTTACTAATGAAACAGAGTTGGTAAGTCAATTGGAGCAGGTTACTGGAGTAACCGCTGTGGCACCGCGTTTGCTTTTTGTGGGAGCCCTAGGTAACGGCCAGGATGAGCTTCCCATTACCGGCCTAGGAGTTAATCCTCAAAAGGACCAACAGGTCTTTCGGATTGCTAAATATTTGCAAGAAGGAAGCTGGTTGCAAAAAAATAGCAAAGAAGTGGTTGTCGGTTCCAATATTGCCAAGCTTTTGGAGCTTAAAGTAGGGGATCTGGTTAGTTTACGAACCAAAACCAAACAAAAATCTTTTCAGGCCCTGGATCTCCAAATCAGGGGTATTGTAGCCACCCCTCATCCGGATATTAATCAGAGCCAAATTTTTCTCCCTTTAAAGGTGGCCCAGGAGGCTTTGGGAGCCCCAGGAGAGATCTCAGTGGTGATTATTAGGACTCAGGAAACCGCTATAAACGAAGTGCAGCAGGCTATTTCCCAGCAAGACTTAACTGCTTTTACCACCAAAGCCAAAACAGAAACTTGGCGGGAAGTAGCCGCAGATTATCTGGCTTATATGGAGAGTGAACGTTCTTTTGATACTTTATTTTTATTTCTGGTGATGATTATCTCTGTCATTGGGATTATCAATTCGATTTTGCTCTCCTCTTTAGAAAGAGTACGGGAGATAGGGATTTTCAAAGCTATGGGTATGTTAGATAAAGAAATTGTCCGTGTCTTTATTTACGAAGGAGTGGGCCTAGGTCTGCTGGGCGGCCTGATCGGAATTATTTTGGGGGTCTTCACCAATGTTTATTTTGTGACGGTGGGCTTGGATCTGCTTAAAATGTACGGCGATCTGGATGTAGGAATTCCTTTAGCCGGGAAGATGTATGGGGCCTGGAATTGGCCGGTAATCTTAGGTACCCTAATAGCGAGTATGATAATTGCCCTGGTGGCCAGTTATTACCCGGCCAAAAAAGCTGCCGCCTTAGATCCCATTGAAGGCTTACGGCGAATCAAATAAACGTAAAGGAGGTTAACCAGATGTGGCAGACAATTAAAATGGCATGGCGGAATATTGGTAGGCACCGAGGGCGCACTTATCTAAGTTTACTAGCAATAATTGCGGCAGTTTGGGTGATTCTTTTGACCAAGGGGTTAGCGGATGGCACGATAGATTCCATTTTAGATAATAGTGTCAATTTAAGTTCCGGTCATGTCCGGCTAATTCAGCCGGAGTACCAACTAAAAGAACGCTTGCTCTCCTTAGCCTATAGTATCGGGGAAGGGGAGCAACCTTATGGAGAAATGATTACCGAGATTCGTAATTTAAATGGCGTCCAGGAAGCCATGGGGCGAATTAAGTTTGGGATGCTCCTGGTCGCCGGGGAGAAACAGTATCAGGTTTTAGGAAACGCGGTGGATTTTCCGGCGGAGCTTAGGGCGACCCGATTAGACCGTTTTTTAGATAAAAGTGGAGCGGGGCGCTTCCCCCAAGAAGGAAAAAAAGAAATAGTGATCGGGCAGAAACTATTAAATAAATTAGGTTTAAATCTGGGTGATAAAGTGAATGCGGTTTTTACCACTTCGTTTGGTTCTTTTAAAATAGCTACTTTTAAAATAGTCGGGCTTTTTTCCAGTAACCTCAAGTTTTTGGATGAGTCTGTGGCTTATTTACCTCTAGATGTGTTGATGCCCCTTTTAGAATTAGATGATGCAGTTACCGAAATTGTAGTTTTTGGTAGTTCCATTGACAAGGCCGCGGAATTAGAAAAAACGCTAAATAACTACTTGAAAACTGAAAATTTATCCTTAAAAGTGACACCATGGGATCAATTTAGTGAAATGATCACCATGATTGTGAAAGCCCGAGCGATTTATACTTTAATTTATATTTTCATAGCCATTTTAGCAGCCTTTGTGGTCTTTAATACTTTAATGATGGTCGTGGCGGAAAGAACCAGGGAAATTGGGATGTTGGCTGCTTTAGGCTTTACGCCGCGGGGGATTAAACTACTCTTTTTAACCGAAGGAATGTTAGTGGCCGCTATTGGCAGTTTAATTGGGGCCTTGTTAGGCGGATTTTCTAATTTGCTCCTTTCGCGAGTTGGTCTCGATTTTTCGGAGGCGATGCAGGGGATGGATGCGGAGATTATGATGTCCCCTAAGATCTTCTTTAGTTTTTCGGTCACTGATATTTTAATTGGGTTTATTATTGGTTTTGTAGTGACTTTGGTAGCGGCTTATATTCCTTCCCGTAAAGCGAGTAAGCTGTTGCCCACCGAAGCCTTACGAACCATGTAATTTAAATTATTTAAGGAGGGTTTTGAGTATGAAAAAAGTGAATAAAT
>JANQHU010000035.1 GCA_028282485.1 Bacillota bacterium | reverse complement strand
TAGTAGAATTTAATGGTTTGAATGAGGCTTCTTTAAGCATTTTAAATAGACTGAAGTATAAAGATTTAAAAATTTTTATTGAAAAATATTTTAGCAGTCCTCCCCCAACTTGGGTTATTGTAAAAAATTCGCTGATAGGAGGGCGGTAAAATGCGTAAATATATGCTTTTGGGGCTAATTTTGAGTCTGTTTTTTGTGTTTAATACTTCTTTACTGGCGGATTCTCCGGGCTGGGTCGAAAGAAGTACCGTTAATGGCTTAAACATTTTTTTACAAAAAACTGATTCACAGATAATTGAGTTAACATTACTGTTGAAATCAGGAAGCGGGCTAGACCCCTATGATAAAAAAGGGACCGCCATGATCATGAATAGCCTGGTAATGTTACAACTTAAATATGGAAAAGCTAAGTTAGGAAAAGTAGCAGTAGAAACCTACCCGGATTATTCATTAATTAAAATTAAAACAACTAATAAAAAATTAAAGGCTTCTTTAAATCAAATCCGGGAACTTTTATCATATCCTCTATATAATTATGATGTGATTACGGATTTAAAAAAGATCTATGCCACCGATTTAAAAGGTATTTCTGTTTTGGCTAAGGCTTATTATGCGTTAAATCGGGAGATCTATGGTCAAAACCATCCTTATAATGATGAACTTCAGCCAGAAAGCTTAACAAAAATTACAGGAGTCGATGTTTATAAATGGTACCGCCGCACCTACCAACCGGGGAATGCGATTTTATCAATTTCCGGAGATGTGAAGTATTCCTGGAAGAGAATTAAGCGGGTTTTTCAAAATCTGATGAGTGAACCAGTGAATAATAATCTTTATATTAAACCGATTTACCCTCAGGAGCAAGCCCGTTTTGAGTATGAAGATCCTAATGGGCGAATGGCGTCTATTTGTATCGGGTTAGCTGCTCCCCGAATTCAAGATGAAGAGTATGCTGCTTTTCGCTTGCTGACTTATTATCTCAATGATTATATGCATTATTTTGAAGAATTACGGGTTAAAGAGGGTCTTTTTTATGCCGGGTATGTCTTTTATAATTATCGAGAAAAACCCCAATCACCCTGCTTATTTTTTATGACAGCAACGGCACCTGCTTATTTGGAAAGAGTAGAGCAACGTACTTTGGAAGTAATCAACCAGTTAGTTAATTCGGGAATTCCTCAAAAAGAAATTAAAAGAGTTCTTTCTGCTATGAAAATAACTGCTCAAAGGGAGAGCTTGGCAGGAAAAGGCTTAGCTACTAAAAATGCTTTAAATTATTATTTAAGGACGGCTTTAGTTTATGATCAAAATATTTGGCCGAAGTTAGAAAAAATAACAACGGAAGATATTAAAAAAGCCGCCGGGAAATATTTACAGCAGCATACTAGTGTTATTTACCTGCCAAAAGAATTAGCTCCCGGTTTTTAATAAATTATAGTAGTTATTTGATAGTTAAAGGGATAAAATATTTCTTGACAAAATTAATTAACTATATTAAAATTTAATCAGATTACGAAAGGTGATTGTGGATGGACAATAAAAGTTTTGAAAGAATAGCCCGGTTATTCTCACAAACCATCTTTTTTCGATTAATTCGCCCTGCTTTAACTAAATGGAATGATGAAGAATTAACAGAAGTCCAATTATCATGTTTAAGATTTGTTAACCGCCATGAGATTCCCTCAATTAGTGAGATTAGTGAGGGTTTAGCAATTAGTAATGCTGCTGGGACTAAATTAGTGGACCGCTTAGTAAAAAAAAAGGTTGTTAACCAGAAAAGAAAACCCTAATGATCGGCGTATCCTCCAGATTGAGTTAACCGGAGAAGCTAAAAAAATTGTAGCAGAAATTGATTTAATTAAAATTGAAAACATTAACCATATTTTTGAAAAAATGGACCAAGAGTCAAAAGAGTCTTTGGAAAAGGGAATGATTAGTTTTTTAAAGGCGGCTCTTACCGAAGTAACTTATATTGATGAAATTTGTTTACATTGTGGAAATGAACATCAAGTTGATTGCCCCGGGAATGAATTATACCGCAAATTAACCGGCCATGATAAGAAATTCTATTAGCTTTTTAATGTTAATTCATAATATAGTCATTATCAAAAAAGAAAAATAATATTTATTAAAAGGAAAGGGGAATTATCAAAATGAGTATTAAAGGAACGAAGACAGAGAAGAATTTATTAACGGCTTTTGCCGGAGAATCCCAGGCCCGTAATCGCTACACTTACTATGCCGGGCAGGCACGAAAAGAGGGTTTTGTTCAGATCGCTGATATTTTTGAAGAAACAGCTAATCAAGAAAAAGCGCATGCCAAGAGAATTTTTAAGTTTTTAGAAGGCGGAGAAGTGCAAATCCAAGCTAGTTTTCCGGCGGGGGTTATTGGATCTACTTTGGATAATTTAACGGCAGCTGCCGGGGGCGAACATCATGAATGGGAGAGTATGTATCCGGAATTTGCCCAAACCGCTAGAGAAGAAGGTTTTGCAGAGATTGCTAAAGTTTTAGAGAGTATTGCCGTAGCGGAAAAACAACATGAAAAAAGATATTTGGGATTACTCTCCAATATTAAAGCCGATAAGGTATTTAAAAAAGAGGAACCCATTGTCTGGCGTTGTCGAAACTGTGGTTACCTCCATACTGGCCAAGAAGCTCCGGAACTATGTCCTGCTTGTGCTCATCCCCAGGGATACTTTGAGATTTTGGTAGAAAATTGGTGAAAAAGGAGGCTGGCTAAGATGCATTTAGGAGTCTATAAATGTAATGTCTGTGGTAATATGGTGGAAATGATTCATAAAAGTTTTGGGCAATTAGTCTGTTGTGGTAAAAACATGGTCTTGCTGCAAGAGAATATAGAGGATGCTTCTTTAGAAAAGCATGTTCCGGTAATTGCCGAAGATGGAGCTAAAATTAAAGTATCAGTAGGCAGCATTCCTCATCCCATGGAGGAAAAGCATTATATTGAATGGATCGAATTGATTGCTGATGAGAAAGCCTATCGTCAGTTTTTAAAACCAGGGCAAGCGCCGGAAGCTGTTTTTGAAATAAATCCACCGGTAAACAAGGTAACCATTCGTGAATATTGTAATCTTCATGGTTTGTGGAAGACAGAAAAATAATTTTTAAAGAATAATTTTTAGGTTTGATAAAGGAAAAGTTGTCTCTTCGTGTGAAAAGAGACAACTTTTTATTACTTGGTTCATTTTTCTAAATTTTTATTTAACTCATTTAAAACATTAGTCATGTAGAGAGTAAATTCGGTTAAAAGGATGATAGAATCCTTGATATTAAATAAGTCTTTGACATTAGTTTCCCAAGTTATTTCTTGCTCTTCTAAATAAAAATCGAGACGATTAATTTCCGAAACCGTTGTACTTGTTAAGGTATTTATTTTTTCGACTAAATCATTAATTTTGAATAAAGTTTGATCTAGTCGTGCTTGTGTTGTATGATATTGCTTAAGTAATAATGCCGTATCTGGATTATCTTGTTCTTTTAAAAACTGTGGTAATTGGTTATTTAAGGCTTTGATTTCACCGGAAAGGGCTCGGATTTCTTCAATAGCCGTAACCTGCTCCATTTGGGCTAAAAAAGTAGTCAAAAGTTGATTTATTTTCAGAAGAGAATTTTTACTCTCATCACATAAGCAAGAATTTTGATTTTTAATGCAGGAGATTTTTTGATCAATTTTGGAAATAGTTGCTTCGGCAGTCTCTTTAGAAATAGAAATAATATCAAGTATATTAATATCGTCCATGATAAAATTACTCCTTTTTAGATGAATCCTTAATAATAATAATTAATTCATAAATTATTATTCATTTGGGCATTAATAATAAAAAAAGCCCTTAATTCAATTATATAAGATTTGTGAAATAATTTCAATAAAATTATTTTTTAATTAAAAAATATATTTTTAGGGGTACTGTTAATGATTATTAGTGCTAGTAGAAGAACTGACATTCCGTCCTTTTTTAGTGAATGGTTTTATAATCAAATCGTTAAGGGATATTTTATGAAAATGAATCCTTATAACCGCAAAGAAGAGTTAGTTGAAGTTACGCCGTCAACGGTAGAAGCAATTGTTTTTTGGACTAAAAATCCCAAGCCGCTACTCGGATACTTGAATAAACTGGATGGCTTAGGATATCGCTATTTATTTCATTTTACTTTAAATAATTATGAAGAGCTAGGCTTGGAACCAGGGCTGGCAGGCGTCGCGGATCGCATCAAGGTTTTTCAGGATTTAAGTAAGCAAATTGGAAAAGAAAAAGTAATTTGGCGCTATGATCCCATTGTAGTCAGTAATCAAACTACCGAAAAATTTCACATTGCTAATTTTAGTTATCTGGCCGTCTCTTTAAAAGGGTATACCCAAAGGGTAATAATTAGTTTCTTGGATTTTTACCCCAAAAAACAGGCTCGTTTGAAGCAATTAACTACTCAAAAAAAATTAGAAATAATTGAATTGCGACATTCGCCTGAAGAAGAGCGGTTGTTTTTTTTAGTTCAACAATTACAAGAAATAGCATTGCAAAATGGCTTGGAGATCTATACTTGTGGTGAAGTGGGAGATTTTTCTCAATTTAAAATAGAACCTGGAAGTTGTATTGATGGGAAATTAATCAATCATATTTTTAATTTGACTAATGATTATCCTCGGGATAAATCACAACGGGCTGCCTGCAGATGCGTAAAATCTGTTGATATTGGTAGGTATCGAACTTGTCAATATCAATGTAGTTATTGTTATGCTAATTAAGGAAAGGAAGGTGGTTTTCTCTTATTAAAAACCAAGTGAAAAGTTTGGCGCACCAGGCGAGGAGTAAAAAAAACAAGACTCCTCGCAGGGTAAGTTTCAATCGGATTTTTCTGTTGGTAATTATAGCCGCGAGGAGATAAAGGATTGTTAACAGGATTAATAAATAGAGGAGTGGGCCGAAAGGATTTGCTAAAAAAGCCATTTTTATTTTTTGCTTAGTTAAATAAGAAAAGCTAGTGGTAATTCCGCAAGTGGGACAAGGTATTTTTGTAACAGCATAAAAGTAACAAGGGGGCAAAAATAGTTGTTGGTGAGTGCCACTAAGAGAACCTGATTTCGGATTTAAGGTAAAAGGAAGTAAAAGGAGCGCACTGAGAATAAAGCTATAAAAAAGATAAAGAAAAGTATCTTTTTTAGAATGATGAAACATATCAACACCTCAAGTTTATTATACCATAAAAAAAAAGAAAACCCTACTTCTTAGAAAGAAATAAGGTTTTGTTCATAACAGGCTAAGTCAGATTAGGGATTAAGATTTATCGTTACTTATTTTTGGTATTTAAGTCAACCCAAACGGCCACTAATAAGACGTATCCTTTAATAATAAACTGCCAGAATGGTTGCACATTCATCATGCTCATCCCATTATCAAGACTGGCCATAACTAACGCTCCCAAAATGGCTCCTGGAATACTACCGGCACCACCAAGTAAACTAGTACCACCAATAACACAAGCTGCAATGGCATCAAGCTCAGCATTTTCCCCGGCCGTAATGGTAGCCGCATTTAAGCGAGCGGTGGAGATAACACCCGCGACCGCAGCAAGTAAGCTGGCTAAAGTGAAGATTCCAATAGTACGGCGTTTGACATTAATTCCGGAAAGTTTGGCAGCCTCTATATTACCACCCATAGCGTAGACTTGCCTTCCAAAACGGGTATTATTTGTAATAAAGGCGAAAATTAGAGTTAGCACCAAGACGATAATAATGGGGTATGGGATTCCTTCATATTGATATAAAACCCAGGTAGCCATCCCGATCATGGTACAATAAAAGGCTGTGATCAAGATTTCTAAATACAACGGTCGAACTCCAAAACCATATTTGATTTTGGCCCGTCTTGCCGAAAATCTTCCTAAAATCAAGGCAATAATGCCAATGGATACTAAGATAATCCCTTGAGTTAAATCTAAATAACCACCACTAATTATTTTAAAACTGGGCTGCAAAGGGGCCACAGTAGTTCCTTTGGTAAGCCCCATTAACATCCCCCGATAGGCCATTAAGCCGGCCAAGGTGACAATAAAGGCTGGTATTCGATGATAGGCTACACAGTAACCGTGAAAAGCTCCCATACCTGCACCGACAGTTAAAGCAGCAGTAATAGCCCACACGGTAGGGACTTTATACCAAACTTGTAAAATGGCCGCAATACCACCACAGAGGCCTAAAAGGGACCCGACTGATAAATCGATATGAGTGGCTACGATGACCATCACCATACCAATGGCTAAAATAGCAGTAATTGACATTTGCCGCGATAAGTTTGAGAGATTCCGCGGGGTGAAAAAGTTGCCTTCAGTAAAAACCGAAAAAGCAATCCAGATGGCAATTAAGGCAAAGATCATTGTATAAGCGCGGAGATCAAATTTGAGACTAAGTTTTTGCCAAAATTTAGTATTATCTAAGGAAATGTTTTTCTCAGTACTATTCATTTTTTACCTCCTGTGGCTGCAAACATGATTTTTTCTTGAGTGGCTTCGGAATGAGGGAGCTCTTCGGTAAAATTACCTTCGTGCATTATTAAAATGCGATCACTCATTCCCAGAATTTCTGGTAGTTCTGAGGAAATCATGATAATCGCCACCCCTTGTTTTTTTAATTCGTTAATAATACTATAAATCTCATATTTAGCACCTACATCTACGCCGCGGGTGGGCTCGTCTAAAATGAGAATGCGCGGTTCGTTGAGTAACCATTTACCAATAACAACTTTTTGTTGGTTACCACCACTTAAATTACTGACCAGGGTTTCCAGGGAGTGAGTTTTAATTTTAAGTGATTTAATTAACTTGTCACTCTCCACAACCTCTTTGTTAAAATCTAAAACACCACCAAGGTTTTTACATATTTTTGAGATTCCTGCCATAGTCAGATTACGTTTCACATCTTGCTTTAAGACGAGGCCTTGGCGTTTCCGATCTTCAGTCACCAAAGCAATACCATGCTTAATTGCATCCAAAGGAGTTTTAATCGCTAC
>JANQHU010000291.1 GCA_028282485.1 Bacillota bacterium | reverse complement strand
CCAATAAAAAGAGCGGCTTTTTCCGAACTTTTTATTAACGAAGCAATTTTGATCACTTCTTCAATACGTTCTACGGGCAGAATCTCAATCTCTTCTTCTTCACTAAAAATTTCTTGCCAATTTTCCTTGGGAATAATTACTCTTTTGGCTCCGGCTTCTTTAGCTGCTGTTATTTTCGGAATTATCCCCCCTACCGGCATTACTGCTCCTCTGATAGACAATTCTCCGGTCATTGCTATCTCATTATCAATTTTTTCTCCGGAAACGGCGGAATAAATAGCCGTTGCTAAAGTAATACCCGCCGAGGGACCGTCAATGGGAATACCGCCAGGAAAATTAATATGGAGATCGTATTTCTCCGGATCTACTTCTAAAAATTTTCTGACAACGGTAATCACATTTTCTACTGATTCTCTGGCCATACTCTTGCGTCTAATTGTTCGGCCCGCTTGGCCTAATTCTTCTTCTTGTACCAATCCGGTGGTAGTGATTCGTCCTTTACTTTCCTTGGCCGGAAGAGCCGAAACTTCAACGTGAATTACCGAACCGCAATTTGCTCCAAAGACTGCTAAGCCATTGACAAATCCAATCAAGGGTTTGGGAAGAATTTTAACACATGGCCGGGGTGAGTATTGACTACTATGGATCACCCACTCCACATCTTTAATATTAACCTTACTGCGAAAATCAGTAATGGCAATTCCCGCCGCAATTTGAATTAAGTTAACGGCTTCCCGACCGTTATTAGCATACTTGGTGATTAGCCCGATTACGCCGTTTTCATGTTCCATCTGTAGCTTATTGATTGCTTTCTGGGCAATTACCCCAATTTCTTTGGGAGTTAAGGGGTGAAAAAAGACTTCCACGCAACGGGAACGAATGGCCGGAGGAATATCATGGGGCATGCGGGTGGTCGCTCCTACTAAACGAAAATCAGCCGGCAGCCCATTTTGAAAAATGTCGTGAATATGATTAGGGATATTATTATCTTCGGCACTATAGTAAGCACTTTCTAAAAAAACTTTACGATCTTCCAAAATTTTGAGGAGCTTATTCATTTGCACCGGGTGCAACTCGCCGATTTCATCAATAAATAAGACTCCCCCGTGGGCTTTCGTCACCGCTCCGGGTTTTGGTTGAGGGATTCCGGCAATTCCTAAAGGGCCGGCTCCTTGGTAAATGGGATCATGGACCGAACCAATCAAAGGGTCAGCAATACCCCGGTCGTCAAAGCGGGCGGTAGTAGCATCAACTTCCACAAAACGAGAGTTTTCCTTAAAAGGGGAAAAAGACTGCTTTTTGGCCTCTTCTAAGATTACCCTGGCGGCTGCGGTTTTACCTACTCCCGGCGGACCGTAAATAATCACATGTTGGGGATTTGGACCACATAAGACTGCTTTCAATGCCCTCAGCCCCTCAATCTGACCGACTATGTCCCCAAAGCTATCCGGGCGGGTCTTTTCCGCCAGGGGTTCCGTTAAGGAAATACGGCGCATCCGTTGGAGCTTTTCTAATTCTTTGCGGGATTCCCGATCAACAGCTATTTTATTACCTTGTTGTGAACGCAGTAAATTCCAAAAATATAAACCGATTACTATCGCAAAAAACAAATTAATGAGACCTAAAATATTGGCTAACAATTAGTTTCATCTCCTCACTTTATTCTTTTTGGGACATGATAGAGTAATCATAGTTTTGCCAAAAAGGTTGCTTTTCAAACATCAATCTCATAAAGCAAAAAAACCAGCCTCAAGTTTCTTTACCACTTGAATAACTGGTTTTGTTAACTATTAATATAAGGAGCTTGGGCTACTTTTTATTTTTTAGGCTGATTCTTCCTTCTTTTTTTTTCTGTGTTCAACGGAAATTAATAAGGGATCTGCGTTAGCTTCGACCATGTCTTTGGTAACTACGCACTTTTTAATATCACATCGGGAAGGAAGATCGTACATCAAGGCCAGCATTAGTTTTTCTATAATTGCTCTTAAACCTCTAGCGCCAGTATTTCGCTTGATGGCCATATTAGAAATACTAGAAAGGGCTTCGTCTTCAAAAGCCAACTCAATATTATCAATTTCAAGTAACTTTTGGAATTGTTTGACTAAAGCATTTTTAGGCTCGGTTAAGATCCGCACTAAGGCTCTTTCATCTAGAGCATCAAGAGCGACTACAATAGGTAAGCGCCCGACAAATTCCGGGATTAAACCAAACCGCAGTAAGTCTTCCGGCAAGATTTGACGAAAGAGCTCCCCTAAAGGCTTTTCTTCCCGGGACTTCACATCCGAACCAAAGCCCATGGTCTTCTTACCAATGCGGTTTTCAATAATCTTTTCCAGACCATCAAAAGCACCACCGCAAATGAAGAGAATATTAGTAGTATCTAACTGGATAAACTCCTGATGGGGATGTTTCCGCCCACCTTGTGGGGGTACCGATGCCACGGTTCCTTCTAAAATCTTCAATAAAGCTTGTTGAACACCTTCACCGGAAACATCTCGGGTTATTGATGGATTCTCTGATTTACGTGCTATTTTATCAACTTCATCAATGTAAATAATACCCCGCTCCGCTCGTTCCACATCATAATCAGCGGCTTGAATTAATTTCAACAGGATATTCTCAACATCTTCTCCCACATAACCAGCTTCAGTTAGAGATGTAGCATCCGCTATGGCAAAAGGAACATTCAAAATTCTCGCCAATGTCTGAGCCAGAAGTGTTTTCCCACAACCAGTCGGCCCTAAGAGTAAGATATTACTTTTCTGCAGCTCAATATCATCAAACCGCTCTTCAGAATTAATCCGTTTATAATGATTATAAACCGCTACTGCTAAAGCTTTTTTGGCATCATCTTGCCCAATTACATACTGATCCAATATTTCTTTAATCTCTTTCGGTTTAGGGTTATTATTAACTTCAAAACCTACTTCGTCAATTAACTCTTCCTCAATAATCTCATTACAGAGCTCAATACACTCATCACAAATATAAACCCCTGGGCCCGCAATGAGTTTTTTGACTTGTTCTTGTGCTTTACCACAAAATGAGCATTTTAACTGTCCTTTTTCATCACCGAATTTCAACATTAGTCCACCTCTTTTTTGGAGATCGAACCTAGGTTACTGTTTTTGCTGCTGTTTAGTAAAAATCTCATCAATAATCCCATAATGCTTCGCTTCCTCAGCAGACATCCAGTAATTACGGTCCATATCTTTTTCAACTTTCTCCAACGGTTGTCCAGTATGATTTACAATAATATCGTTCCCGACTTCCCTTAACTTTAAAATTTCGCGAGCTTGAATATCAATATCAATGGCCTGACCTTCAGCGCCACCGTGAGGTTGATGAATCATCACCCGTGAATTTGGTAAGGCATACCGCTTACCCTTGGCGCCCGAAGTTAGTAAAAGGGCAGCCATACTGGCAGCAACACCAATACATATAGTGGCAACATTGGGCCTGATATACTGCATAGTATCATAAATAGCTAATCCGGAATAAACCACCCCTCCGGGACTATTAATGTACAAATAGATATCCTTATCCGGGTCTTCAGACTGCAAAAACAGTAGTTGGGCAATTACCAAATTTGCTAAATTATCATCGATGGGGCCACTTAAAAAGATAATTCTTTCTTTCAATAATCGTGAGTAAATATCAAAAGATCTCTCGCCACGATTAGTCTGCTCAATTACCATTGGTACTAAATTCAATCCAAATCAACCTCCGTTTTTAAGTGTAGTTTCTTTTTTCCTATTCTTCTGTTTTTACTGTTTCTGCCGCGTTCTCTTTGACCATCATAATTGGTGTTGTCTGTTCTTTAATAAAATCGGCAGTTTTTTCGAAAAGTATAGACTGTTCTATATCATTTATTCTACCATTTTTAATTAAATTCTTTTTCAACTCAGCCACATTACTATGATTATAATAATTAGCCAACTCGTTTATACGTTCGTCAAGTTCATCCTCTAAAATTTTAATCTCTTCAATTCTAGCAATGCTAGTGATTACTAAATTTGTCTTTACCCTTCTTTCAGCCTCAGGCTTAATCTCTTCTTTCATTTGGTCCATGGTTTTATTAGTATAAGAGAGGTATTTCTCTATACTTAAATTTTGTTGTTCTAAGGAATGTTCAAAATTTTGCACCATCTCCTCCAACTCCCGTTTTACTAAGGTTTCGGAAGTCAGGACCTGAGAATTTTCCACTATTTTATCCACAATCGCTTGGGAATACTTGGATTCATTTTCGGATTCAGCATGACCTTCTAATTTTTTTCTTACATCCTCTTTTAATTCTTCTAAATTACTAAAATCGCCAATAGTACTAGCAAATTCGTCATCTATTACCGGAAGTTCTTTTACTTTAATTTCTTTTAATTCTACTTTAAAAGTAGCCTCTTTGCCAGCTAATTCTTCGGCATGGTACTCTTCAGGAAAAGCTACTTGGATATCCCGTTTCTCGGCTACCTTCATTCCCAACATTTGATCTTCAAACCCCGGGATAAAACTACCAGAACCAATTTCTAAACTATAATTTTGAGAAGCCCCACCATAAAAGGGCTTACCATCAATATATCCTTCAAAATCAATAACTGCATAATCTCCTTTTTCCAAACTTTCTTTATCACTTAAAACTAATTCTGCATGCCTTTCTCGCATTGTTTCTAAATGATTAGTTATTTTTTCTTCGCTAATCTCCGTTATTTCTTTTTCAACCTCTAAGCCTTTATATTGACCAAGTTCAACTTCTGGTAAGATTTCCACGGTTGCTTTATAAACAAAGGCCTGCCCGTTACCAAAAGTGGCTTCGTCAATCTCAAATTGCGGGTAATCAATAGGCTCTAAGGCAAAATACCGGACAGCTTCCGTATAACTCTTTGGAACAATTAAATTTAAAGCTTCTTCGTTAAAAACTTCTTTTCCAAATTGTTTTTCCAATACCTTCCGTGGAATATGCCCTTTACGAAATCCCGGCAAAGAGACTTTCGTCACTACTTTTTTATAGCCTTCTTGTAAGGATTCCTCCACTTCCTCCACCTCGAGGTGAACTTCCAAAATCACAAAATTCTTTTCTAGTTTTTCCAAATTAAACTGCATTTATGCTCCCCCTGATAGTATAATATATATATATTTGAGCTAATAATAAATAGTACATTTATATCAGCATTCGACACAAACTAGTAAAATTCCTCTTAATCCTATTATTTTGCCTCTAAAAAAGTAAACCCCGGTAATCCGAGGAATAATTTGCAAAAAGTTAGTTGAAAACAATTGGTGCGAAAGGCGGGACTTGAACCCGCACGGTTGCCCACTAGATCCTAAGTCTAGCGCGTCTGCCAATTCCGCCACTTTCGCTTATTTCGATAATAATATTACCATCATCTTCGCGATTAGTCAAGTAATTTCTTTATCGAAATAAATTTTTCAACCATTGCCATAGTTTTAACCAGATGTTTTCTTCCGGAACTGGAACCGCTGCCACTAAAGGAACTCGGCTTAAGAGTTGCCCTCTATAACTTACTTGAATTTCACCTAAGGGATCACTTTTTTGGATCGGAGCACTAACCACCCGGGGTAAATTCACATCAACTTTAACTCCAGGGCCCTTACCTTTGGGAATGACAATATTGACAGGCTGCCCAGTAACTACCGTTACTTGTTTAGACGTGCCATAATCGACGTTGATAATCCCCATTTTCTCTTGGTTTTTTACTAAATTAAGTAGTTTATAATTACGAAAGCCGTACTCAAATAACTTTCGAGTATCCCAATAAGTATTTTTACTTTTTAAGACAACGGCAATCAAACGATGGTTATTTTTAGTGGCAGAAGCTACCAAGCATTTCCCCGCTGCTCTGGTATAACCAGTCTTTACTCCATCGGCAAACTCATAACGCCATAATAGTTTATTATGATTAATAAACAGCCTGTTATAAGGATGCTCTTCCCAATTGGCGGTTACTTTCTTGGTTTTAACGATCTCGTTAAAAAGCGGATTCTGTAAAGCATACCGAGCAATTAATGCTAAATCATAGGCAGTACTATAGTGATCATTATGGGGAAGGCCGTTACAGTTGGCAAAATTACTGTTTCGGGCCCCAATTTTTTGAGCTTTTTGATTCATCCAAGTGACAAAACGCTCTTCTGATCCCGCCAACCCTTCGGCAACAGCAACCGCTGCATCATTTCCCGAACTTAATAAAATTCCGTACAGGAGCTCTCTTAAAGTTAAGGCTTCTCCCTCAGCTAACCAAATAGAAGACCCCTCGATGGTACTAGCCCGTTCACTGGTAATAATCTTTTTTTCAAAATCCTTGCCTTTTTCAATAGCGATTAGGGCCGTAACTATTTTCGTAGTACTAGCAGGCGGACGTTGGTTAAAAGCAGCTTTTTGATAGAGTATGGTTCCAGTAGTGGCATCAATTAGGATAGCCGAAGCTGCCGTCAAAGACACCGGGAGATCATTTTTAACCAATTTATGGACCCATGTTTTACTATGACCAGCAATCAGCTCACTCTTGCCATAAATCCTAGCGGATAACCCCAAAAATAAAAAGATTGTCAAAATAATGAAAGTCAATTGCGCAGTTTTTGGACGCTTCATTACAAAAGTTTTCCTCCAAAATAACCAATATTAATAAAGAACGGCATAATATTTTTAAAAATTAGCAACATATTCTAATATAGTAAATTATAAATAAATTTCAAAAACCCTTTTTAGTTTCATTATTTTGGTCTTGGAAATTGATACCACTAAATAATTATACAACTAATTTTCCACTTTTTATATTACAAAAGTATTAATTTTAAACCCTTATTTAACTTTTACACCATTTCCATTTTTGTGGGATAAGCAATCATTATGTTTAAAAAGGCCTTTGACCCGTTCTAATATGTCTGGAGCCGAGTCCAAAACCCGATCGATTAAAACATTGCTTTCCACTGGTAATAACTTAATATTTTCATTGCCCACTACTAAAAAAGCTACCGGATGAATTGTAATTCCAGCCCCACTTCCCCCTCCAAAAGGAAAATTAGCCTGATTTTGCCCTTCGGTATTTCGTTCTCTTTCTCTATCTTTTTCTTTTTCTCTTACTTTTCCCTGGTTTAGAGTTTCAAACTCACTTCCCCCGGCGGCAAACCCGAAAGTTACTTTAGAAATCGGGATTACCACATTACCATCGGGAGTTTCCACGGGATTACCTAAAATTGTATTAACATCAACCATCTCTTTAATATTCTGCAAAGCTGTCCTCATTATGTTGTCGATTGGATGGCTATTCACGGGAGACCACTTCCTTTCTTTCGAAATAATTATATTTAAGTCGATTAAATAAAGAGACAAAAATAATATAACCTAGTTTCACCTCGAATATACACTCAAACAGCGTATCAAAGCTTGTCCGATAAAAATAGGGTTCCACCATAATCACCGGCTTTTTATCACCAAAGCCGATATGCTTTTCTAAATACCTTATTAAATTCGCCTTCAGGATCCATAGTAAACTAGCCGCCATTCCGGTTCCGGAAGGATCTCCTAATCCCAACCGGGAATACCAATAAAAGTTAGTAATCTTTCCTTTGCGTTCCATATTATTAAAAACCACTAGTAAATTACTATATTTTGCCGGTAAAAAAAGAGCCATCAAAGCAATTCCCAAACCAAAACGCCGATAGCTACTGTAAAAAGTTTTTATTTGTTTAAAGCTTTCTTTAGGAGGCGAGGAAGTTCCTTTTTCGTTTTTTTGTTTAAAGAAAAGAATTTGGTTAAAAAATTTTTCGTTCATAATCGTCCCATACTGATTAGTACCTAAAAGATTTCCGGTATACTTCATCTTTAACAATTCATAAAAAAAGCTCATCTCTAAAATAAAAGTATCTTGCTTCCCCGTTTTTAGATAATGAATCCGAAATTTTACCGGTATTAAAAAAAAGGCAAAAAATAAAAGTAAAAAAACAACAATTAACATGGTCAGCCACCTTTATTAAGAGACTAGCTAATTAATTACTTTTTTATTCTGGACAAATTATGGAACTTTTATGCTTTTGGAAATAATTTTTCAATCTCCACAGCAAATCAAAACTACTGGTACAAGCCACAGCCATCCCGATAATGAGCAACCAATCTTGCCAATTCAGGTTAGTGGTATAAAAAATTTTCTGAAGGCTCGGAATAGTCATTACCATGATTTGCATTAATAACGAAAACCCGACTGCGCTCACCAGGTATTTATTACCAAAAAAATGTTTTTTCTCCTCGCAACGTCCTTCAAAGCGACACTGAAAAACAAAGGCTAATTGGGCAAAAACTAAGGTTGCAAAAGTAGCCGTTTGGGCGGTAGCTAAACTGCTGCCACTTTTAAGTTTGATCATATAAACCCCTAAGGTGGCTAGGCCAATTAAAAATCCTTGGATTATAATTTTTAAGCCTAAGCCCCGGCTAAATATTCCTTCTTCAGGGCTCCGGGGACTTCTTTTCATAATGGTTTTCGCCGGAGCTTCTAAACCCAGAGCAATGGCCGGGAGACCATCGGTTACTAAATTGACCCATAAAATTTGAATTGGTAGTAAGGGCAGTGGTAACCCAAGGAGTAAACCACCAAACATAGTTAGGATTTCTCCGGTATTACAACTGAGTAAATAACGAATAAATTTCCGAATATTATCATAAATAGTCCGACCTTCTTCAATAGCCGCTACAATGGTGGCGAAATTATCATCGGCGATAATCATCGCCGAAGCTTCTTTAGTAACATCAGTCCCACTTTGGCCCATGGCTACGCCAATATCAGCTTCTTTAATGGCCGGGGCATCATTCACCCCATCTCCAGTCATGGCCACTACTTCGCCTTTTTCCCGTAATAATTTTACAATTCGTAATTTATGAACGGGATTCACCCGGGCAAAGACATCGGTTTGCTTAATTTTTTGCCTGAATTCAGTTTCAGTTAAGCGATCTAACTCATCTCCGTTAAGAACCGGATTATCGGCAGTGGTGAGACCTAATTCTTTAGCAATCGCTCGGGCAGTTTCCGGGTAATCTCCCGTAATCATTTTCACCCGAATGCCCGCTTGATGAGCTTTACGGATGGCGGCCACCGATTCTGGTCGAATGGGATCGCTCATTCCGATTAATCCCACTAAAACCAATTCTTTTTCTAAATCCACCACCGAAGCCTTGCTAATTTCGGACCGATCCGCCGGGCGATATGCTACTGCCAAGATCCGTAGGCCCTCTCTCCCCCAATTGACTAACTGCTTCTTAACTAAACTCCAAGCTGATTGATCAAAGGGACGATTTCCATTGGTAGCATAAATCTGGGTAACTCGTGGGCAAATAACCTCTGCTGCTCCCTTTACAATTAAAAAATGTTGTTGTTGATCATCAGCCACCCAGACCCCCATCCGTTTCCGTTCGGATGTAAAAGGAATTTCTTGGAGGCGCTGAAACTTTTTGCCTAATTTTTTGCTATCTAAAACCCGCGCGGCGGCAACTAATAAAGCGACTTCCGTAGGATCACCAGTCCCCTCTGGGGTCTCTTCCAGATGAGGGGCCTTTTTTTCCGGCAACGCTGCATTATTACATAAAGCCGCCATTTCTAAGAGCCAAAGAGTAGCCCTAGTAATCGGCTTACTCCCTAGTTGAGACGCTCCGTATTCGCCTTCGGTGAGCCACAGTTTTGTAACCGCCAATTTGTTTTGCGTAAGAGTTCCAGTCTTATCGGAACAAATAACCGTTGCACAACCTAAAGTCTCCACTGCTTGTAACTTTCTGACAATGGCCCGCCTTTTAATCATTCTTTGGACTCCTAAAGCTAAAGCAATGGTGACGATGGCAGGTAACCCTTCCGGAATTGCCGCTACTGCAAGACTTACTGCTGCTAAAAACATTTTGCGAGGCGGCTCGCCTTGTAAAATCCCGATAGTAGCCACGGCTGCGCAGATGGCCAAACAAAAAAGAATTAAAATTCGCCCTAACTCTTCGAGTTTTTTTTGTAAAGGAGTTTCTTCTCCTTCCGAATTAGCAATCATTCCGGCAATCTTGCCAATTTCTGTCTCCATGCCAGTATTTGTAACTAGGGCTTTGCCTCGGCCACCAGCCACAATCGTGCCGGCGTAAACCATATTTTTCCGTTCTCCTAAAGCGGAAGCAGTTCCAGTCACTATTTTTTCGTTTTTACTAACAGCAAAAGATTCTCCCGTCAAAACTGCTTCATTTAATTCTAAAGCAACAGTTTCGAAGAGACGGGCATCGGCCGCCACTTTATCACCACTTTCTAATACTAAAACATCTCCCGGAACTACCTCTCGAGCTGGTATCTTCTGGACCATTCCATCCCGGAGCAGATTAGCAGTAGGGGCGGTTAATTCTTTTAAAGCTTCCAGGGATTTTTCGGCGCGAAACTCTTGGACAAACCCCAATAAGGCATTTAAAAGCACAATAGCAATGATGGCAATTGCATCAATTGTTTCACCTAAATACCAGGAAACTAGGGCTGCACCAATTAAAACCAACACCATAAAATCCAAAAATTGTGAAAAAAAAAGCTGCCAAGGATGAAGCTTTTTTGCTTCATTTAATTGATTAAAGCCTATTTTCAAAAGTTTGCTTTTTGCTTTTTTACTGCTTAAGCCAGTGGTGAGATTAGTATCCAAAATTTCTGTTAATTTCTCCACTGATTGTTGATGCCAATTCCCCATACTTTCCCTCCTTATATCTCACAAATATAAAAGACACCCCTTAAACTATTTATACAAACTAACAATTTTTTAGACCATTCTCTTTCTAAAATATGCTATAATAATAAAACGATAAACACGTTCATAATATAAATTTACAAAAATCCGAAGGAGAAAAATCATGCCTCTTGATGCCCCGGCTATAGCTTTATTAGCCAAAGAAATTCACCAAGCCCTACCGGTTAAAATTGATAAAATCTTTCAACCCTTTAGTGATGAATTTATTTTTAAGGGCTACGGTCAGGGTGAATCATTTAAATTACTTGTTTCCTTAGCCCCCCAGTTTGCAAGATTTCATTTTTTTGACGGGGAACGGGAAAATCCCAGTAATCCTGCTGCTTTTTGTATGCTCCTTCGCAAACACTTAAGCGGGGCAAAACTACTCAGCTGCGAGGCAGTTCCTTTTGAGCGGGTAGTTAAACTGGTCTTTGAAGCTTACGAGCCCCTCGCTGGTTTAACCCAGAAAATCTGTTGGCTGGAGTTACCCGGCCGCAGCTCCAATTTAATTCTAACTGATCCTTCAC
>JANQHU010000027.1 GCA_028282485.1 Bacillota bacterium | reverse complement strand
CCCACAAAGATGGCGTCGAATACTGAATTGAGCCCGTACAAAACCATGGCAATAACCGCGGGCCAGGAAAGTTTAAACATGACCTGCCATAAATTTTCCGAAAGAATCATTTGTTTTTGGTAATCTTTTACATTTGTTTTTGTAGCCAAATTAATTTAACCTCCTCTATTAATTTAAACACTCCAGCCTAGGCTTTGCTGTTGAATATTGTAAAGCTTTGCATAGAGTCCTTTTTTGTGCAGAAGCTGTTCGTGGGTTCCTTCCTCTACAGCCTGCCCTTCGTTTAAAACAATGATTTTATTAGCACCAGCTACGGTTCTGAGACGATGGGCAATGACTACTACGGTTTTACCCACGATAAGCCTGGAAATCGCTTGTTGAATCAAGACTTCATTTTCCGGATCTAGGGAAGCCGTGGCTTCATCAAGCAGGACAATGGGGGCGTTTTTGAGTAAGGCTCGAGCAATGGAGATGCGTTGTCTTTCTCCGCCGGAAAGAGTGCTTCCGTTTTCCCCCAACAGGGTTTGATAGCCATTGGGTAAGTTGTTGACAAATTGATCACAACAAGCGGCTTGGGCAGCGGCCATCACTTCTTCTGTGGAGGCATTCATCTTCCCAATGCGGATATTATTGTAAATCGTGTCGTTAAATAAGACCACATCTTGAAATACAAAGGAGATGTAACTCATTAAATGCTCCGGATCCAAAGTTTTCACATCAATACCACCTATTTTAATCATCCCTTGGTCTACATCCCAAAATCTGCCGATTAATTTAGTAATGGTACTTTTACCGCTACCGGAGGGACCTACTAAGGCAGTAATTTCATTGGAGGGGATGGAAATATTTACGTCGTTAATCACTTTTTTCTCCGGTTTATGATTATGATTGTAACTAAAGGATACGTTTTTAAAATCTATATGGTAGTCTTTGATCTGTTTTTCCGGATCTCCCTCCATAATTGGGGTGGAAATGATAGTACCCATTCTTTTGGTAGAGATCTGCATATAAAATAAGAGTTCCGGAAGAATAACTAACTCGGTAATTAAGGGTCCGTAGATTCTGACTACTATTAAAAAGAACATTAATAAGGGAATTAATTCAATTTTTCCGCCAGTTAACAGATAGGTTCCCGTAAAAATCGTTAGCCCGATGCCGGCCTGGAGTACGATTTGGGTTCCGGTAACAAATACTCCCGCTCCAAATTCTAATTTCATAGACATTTGCTTTAAAAAGCGTAGAGCAGTGTCTAATTTAGCAAATTTGGCTCCTTCCAACCAACAGGATTTAATCACTTTCATGCCATCTAAATATTCTTGGATCTGGTTCGCCGCTTTCAGTTTGGATTCCACGTGTTTTTCACTTAAGCTTTGTTTGAGTCTGCGGCTCAAAAAGATGATTAAAAAAGCTACGGGTATTGTACAAAATACGGTTAACGCCAATCTCCAATCAAAAAATGCCATGGCAAGACATATCCCGAAAATGGAGATAACATTAGCAATAAGCTGGGGAACCACATGACTTAGGACATGCTCACTTATGGCACAATCGCTCATAATATTGGTAGTCAGATCTGACAAATCTTTTGAATTAAAAAAACTCATGGGAAGCTTTCGAATATGCTCCGCAACCCTAGTGCGGTTCGCTTCCGATTCCATATAGGAGGTTACATAAGTTTTTTTATAATCATTTTTATTAGCCCAAAATACTAATAGGGCGGAGATAATACCTAATCCGAATAAGAGCCACAGGGTTTGCCAAGATAGCGCCCCTCCCATTAGGGGCTTTAATAGTTCACCAAAGATTAGAATGGTGATCCAAAAGGGAAGTAATAAGGACATTCTAGTAATAAAGCAAGCCATAATTGCTTTCTTTAAATCGGAGTATCCTTTATCAGTTAACATTAAGTTTTTTTTGAGATTAAACATTAGTTACCACCTCGTTTCCAGAATACATTTTCCAGTTAAGTGCTTGGGTATATCTGTCCCACATGGTACTGTATTTTCCTTGCTGTTGCAATAGTTGATGGTGAACGCCTTGTTCAACAATTTGCCCTTGATCCATCACAATAATTTGCTGGGCGCTCCGTACGGTAGACAGGCGATGCGCAATAATGATTACGGTTTTATTATGCATCAGTTTTTCAAAGGCTTTTTGAATTAAATGTTCATTTTCCGGATCTGCAAAAGCAGTTGCTTCGTCAAGAACGATAATGGGTGAATCTTTTACAATGGCCCGGGCAATGGCAATGCGTTGCTGCTCGCCTCCGGAAAGATGGACTTTTTTGGTACCGATCACCGTCTGATAGCCCTCGGGTAATTTCTCGATAAACTCGTGGCATTGGGCGGCTTTTGCTGCAGCCATAACTTGTGCGTCAGTAGCATTTTGATTCCCAATTCGAATATTATCGAGAATACTCTGTTTGAATAAAAAGACATCTTGAAAGACAAAACTTACTTTTTTCATCAAGTATTCCAACTGCATCTCACGGATATCTACTCCTCCGATTTTAATACTGCCAGCTGTGACATCAAAAAATCTTGGGATCAAATGAGCAATGGTACTTTTGCCACTACCGGAAGGACCAACAATAGCCGTAACTGCTCCCTGTTTTGCCTGAAAGGAAACGTTAAATAAAGCAGCTGGATCTTGATCCTCATCATAAGAAAAAGAAACATTTTCAAATTCAACTGCGCAACCCGTGCTCGTTTTTGAGGTTTCGGTTTCCGGTAATATTTTTTTACTCAAAATTTCATCCATGCGTGCGATCCCACTGGAAATACGGATTCCGTTAGCGGAAACGTACATTAACCGCATCATTATTGAGGAAATGGAGGGGACAAACAAAAGATAAAAGATAAAAGTCAGGGCATAGCTTGTATAATCGGTGGTGTTCATCCCGATGATTATCCCCACCGGAATTAAGAAAAGGTATATATTATTAATGATCGCATAATAGGCGGACATGTAATTTTCCCATAATAAAGTATAAGGAATGACATAGTTAGTATGAGCTTTAATAGTTTCGTGTAATTTTCGAAAGGAATAGACAGTTTGTTTAAAAGCTTTGACAACGGAAATGCCTCGGATATATTCTACCGATGCATTATTCATTTCTTCTAGTACCGTTTGGTATTTCTGCATCATAGTTTTAGCATCTTCTTTGCTGTAGGCTTTCATTTGAATCAGAAGGGCGATGATAATCCCAACGAGAGCGGCCAGACCGAAGCGCCAGTCAAAAATAAGCAGAATCACCAACATGACAATGGGGGTGACTATTGCTCCTACAATATCCGGTAGTTGATGGGCAATAAATCCTTCGATTTTTTCAATATTTTCATCCATAATCTTGCGTAATTTTCCACTACCCGTGGTCAAATGAAAACCAAGGGGTAATTTGGCGATATGAGCAGAAAAGTTAACTTTTAGCTGATATAAAGTTTCAAAAGCGGCTAAGTGGGAGCACATTAAGGCGGTAAAATAGAGTATAATATTTCCTAGCAAACCACTTAAAGCGAGCCAACCATATTGAATGGTTTTGGGAATGTTTAAATTCGTAAATTCTGGATAGACATTCATGATCTCGGCAACAATGTAGTAGATTGCAATAAAGGGCAGAAAAGAAGCGACCGATGCTAGAGCTGACAAACTGATAGCGCAAATTATCAGAAATTTTTTGGTAGAGGCCAGCTCTAACATCCGTGCCATTCCAGTTTTGGATTTTGAAGAATTTGTTTTTTCTTTTGTCATTTTTTCAACCTCATTTCTTTCAATTAAAATATCTTTTACTTAACAAGAATAATTTGGAATCAATTTATTATTGAAGTTAACTATTAATTTGTTAGAATACTCTAACATTGTAACATGCTTTATAAAAAAAGTACATAGCAAAAAAAGATGTTGACTAAAAATTTTTAACGTATGTTTTCAGGCTTTTAGTTTTTTTCTTTTCGGGAGCCATCTTGAGGGGGCGGGTGGTTTTGGGGATACGGGCGGGGGAGGGCCCGCAGGCAGGGCGGCGAGTCCGAACGGATGAGGACGAAGCCGGGAAGGCTAGCCCTGCCGCTCGCCGCTACCCGCGCCTTGGCCCAGCGGAGTTGGATAATGTCGTTATGTAATAGGGCGCAGGCCCTAGTGCCAAGCTTTTGCGCTCGTTTACATTAAGGCCGGGTTATACGATTCCACGCGGAAAATTGGCACTTGCCTTTATGGGGCTTCGGTAGTTTATGGTTGGAATTTTAAAAAAAGCCAGGGAGTTTAAGGATTCTCTGGCTTTTTTTAATTATTAAATGTTATTTATATTTAGAGAAAAATGTGGCTTAAATTGAATTATTAAATCTCTATTATTATTTTTGCGTTGAATTATCAATTGGAACTTATTAGTTTTTATATATTCTACATCTTTTAAATTAATATTTCAACTTTCGCACTTAAATAAAGCGAGAAGAACCTTGAAATATCAATAGCTTTGGGCAATAAAAAAGTCCAAGAAGCCCCTTTATGTGATATAATAGA
>JANQHU010000253.1 GCA_028282485.1 Bacillota bacterium | reverse complement strand
AACATGTAGGTTTTATCCTACATGTTCTAATTACGCTTACGAGGCTATTAGGAGGTTTGGTATTACCAAAGGTGGTTTTTATAGTATGATAAGAATATTAAAATGTAACCCTTTTTGTAACGGTGGCTATGATCCTGTTCCAAATAAAAAGGGTGCTTTAGATGGAGGAGTTTGAATTTGGATATTATCACACAACCTTTAGTATATTTGTTGAAGTTCTCTTATTCACTAACTCATAGTTGGGGCTTAGCTATTGTCTTAGGAACTTTCTTTGTTAAAATGATCTTATTTCCATTGAGTATAAAGCAATATCAGTCAATGGATAAAATGAAAAAAATACAACCTATGCAAAAAGAGCTCCAAGAAAAGTATAAAAATAATCCGGAAGAGTATCAAAAGAAAGTTTTTGAATTATATAAAAAAGAAAATGCTAACCCCTTTAGTGGTTGTTTACCGATGCTAATTCAGTTACCAGTTTTTATAGGTTTTTACTGGATTCTTTCTGATCCGAAGTTTGGCATAATTAGTTTAATGAAAGATTCCTCGTTTTTATGGTTTAATTTGCATGATAAAAATGATTTGATCATCGCTTTTCTTTCGGCGATCACAACTTTTTGGCAACAAAAAATATCTACTGTCAGTACTAATGCCGAGCAAAATCAACAGTTTTTATTATATATAATGCCGGTATTTTTGGGTTATATTACCTGGACTTTTAATACAGCTTTAGGCTTATACTGGGTTACCAGTAATGTAGTGAGTATTGCACAGCAATATTTTATTAATGAATTTTTTATTGTTAAAGAAAAAAGAGAAGAACAAGAAGAAAAACAAGAAAATAAGAAATATGTTAAGACCACTGAGATATTAGAAAAGAAATAATTTAATTAATAGCTAAACTTATTTATGTGAAAGATAAAGTTAAGGAGGATAGGATTTGATGGCTTATGTAATTAAAACTGCTCGTACCAAGGAAGAAGCAATAGCTGAGGCTTTAAGGGAACTAAACGCTAAAGAAGAGCAAGTAGATGTAGAGATTTTAGAAGAAATCACCAGTAAGGGCTTTTTAGGACTTTTAAGTAGTAAATCGATAAAGGTAAAGGTTACTATTAAAGAGGATGTTGGACAAGCTGCCGTCTTGTTTTTACGTGAAATTTTAGTAAATATGTCCATTACCGCTCAGGTAGAGCTTTTTCGAAAAGCGGATAGCACTATTTTAAATATATATGGTAAAGATTTAGGAGTGATTATCGGCAAAAAAGGTCGTACCTTAGATGCGATTCAATCATTAATAAACTTAGCTGTTAATAAAGATAAAGAAAAGAAAGAGCGGATAATTGTGGATGTGGAGGGGTATCGACAGCGGCGAGAAGATACTTTACATCGCTTAGCTATTAAACTGGCAGAAAAAGTGAAAAGGGATGGGAAAAAAGAGGTTTTAGAGCCCATGTCATCACACGAAAGAAGGATAATTCACGCCTCTTTACAAGGTTATCGGGATATTGTAACTTATAGTGAAGGTGAAGATCCCTATCGGCATGTGATTATCTCCTTAAGAACGGCAAAATCATAATTAGTAAATATATATTGCTATTAATCTTTAAAACCCGGCCTAAATACCGGGTTTATTAACTAAACAAAAGGAAATATGAATGATTTTTCAGGATACTATTGCCGCCATAGCAACACCAATTGGGGAAAGTGGCGTCGGAATTATAAGAATTAGTGGGGATAATTCTAAAGAGATTGCCCAAAAGATCTTGCGTTCCCCAAAAGGGGAAAAATATACAGACTTAAAGCATTTTCAAGTATATTATGGTAAGGTAATTGATCCTTCCAGTGAAAATACAATTGATGAAGTCTTATTTTTTTATGCCCAAGGGCCCAAAAGCTTTACTGCGGAAGATGTGGTAGAAATTCACGCCCACGGGGGAATGCTGCTGTTAGCAAAGGTTTTAAATATATGCCTCCAAAACGGAGCCAGACTTGCCGAACCAGGCGAGTTTACTAAAAGGGCTTTCTTAAATGGTCGCATCGATTTAATACAAGCCGAAGGGATTATTGATTTAATTCGAGCTAAGACCGAAAAAGCTCATGAATTAGCTATAGCCCAATTGACCGGACGGTCAACTAGAAATTTAGCAGCGATTGAAGAAGAGTTATATAATATGTTAGTAGCCATTGAAGCTAGCCTTGATTTTCCTGAGGAAGCTTTGCCGGAAGTAGAACATGACCGTTTAGTCAAGAAGACTACTGACTTATTAGTCCGCCTAAAAAAATTAGGAAAAACCATTGATGAGGGACGTAAAATTCGTGAGGGAATAACTATTGCCATTTTAGGCAAGCCTAATGTAGGTAAATCAAGCCTGTTAAATCTTTTTTTAGAAGAAGAAAAGGCGATCGTAACCGATATTCCCGGGACAACCCGTGATATTATTGAAGCTACTATTCAAATGCGCGGAATACCGCTAACTCTAGTGGATACCGCTGGGATTAGATATACTGAAAATAAAATTGAACAAATTGGGATTCAAAAAGCAGAAGAATTAATTAGCAAGGCAGATTTAGGTTTGCTCTTATTAGATGCCAGTGAGGCCCTAAACCCAGCAGACTATTTAGTCCTGGATAAAATTTCTTCCCGAGCGAAGCTGGTCGTTTTAAATAAGGCTGATTTACCCGAAAAAATAGATTTGCCGAGCCTACAAGGAAGAGCAATTGAGGTTGATACTCTAGTAAGGATTTCCGCAAAAACTGGTTTTGGTTTTGATAGTTTAGAAGAAAAAATTGTCGAAATGCTCGGATTAGGGGAGCTTAGAGTCGATGACCGCCCGTTGTTATCACGGCTCCGTCATCAACAAGCCATAGAAAAGGCCATTTTGGCTATAGAGAGTTACTTAGCTGGTTTACAAAATAAGCTTAGTGAGGATTTACTGGCGGTTGATTTACGAGCTGCTCTTGAAGCTTTGGGGGAGATTACCGGCAAAAAAGTGACTAAAGAAGTATTAGATAATATTTTTGCCCAATTTTGTATCGGAAAATAAAAGATTTATTTTTTAAGAATGGATGATCAAATGATTTATGATGTTATCGTTATCGGGGGTGGGCATGCTGGTTGTGAGTCTGCTGCTGCTGCTGCCAAAATGGGTTGTCAAGTTTTACTTCTAACCTTAAATATAGCCAATATTGCGGCAATGCCCTGTAATCCTTCGATTGGTGGTCCGGCAAAAGGACATTTGGTGAGAGAAATCGATGCTCTAGGGGGAATTATGGGGCGGTTAGCCGATCGTACTTATTTACAGATGCGAATGCTTAATACCCAAAAAGGCCCGGCAGTATGGGCCCTAAGATCCCAAGCCGATAAATTTTTATATCAACGGGAAATGTTGAAATACTTAGAATCTTTTCCAAATATTCAAATTAGACAAGCTGAGATAACGGAGTTACTCTTTAATACCAAGCAGGAGATTACCGGAGTACGCAGTCAAACCGGCCTGGAATTTGCCGGGCGAACGGTGATTATTGCTACTGGCACTTTTTTAGGGGGCAAAGTTTTTATTGGACAAACTCATTTTCCTTCCGGACCAATGGGTCAGCTTCCGGCTAATGAGTTAGCGGATTATTTAAAAAACCGACTGGGGATTCCTTTAGGGCGCTTTAAGACCGGAACCCCCGCCCGGGTGCGTCGGCGCTCCTTGGATTTTACCAAGATGACTCCTCAGTCAGGGGGCTATCAGGCCCATGGTTTTTCTTTTTGGCAACAATTAGAGCAGCGTCCTGAAGAAAAATGTTGGTTAACCTTTACTAATGAAAAAACCCATCAAATTATTAAGGATAACATGCATGAAGCAGCTTTATTTAGTGGTTATATAACCGGAGTTGGACCCCGGTATTGCCCTTCTATTGAAGGGAAAATAGCCCAATTTCCTCATAAAGAACAACATCAGATCTTTGTGGAGCCAGAAAGTATTGATACGGATGAAATGTATTTAGCAGGATTATCTTCAAGTCTTTCGGAAAAGGTACAAAAAGAATTTTTACAAACAATACCAGGTTTTGAAAAAATTGAGATAGTAAGACCGGCCTACGCTATTGAATATGATGTTATTCCTAGTGAATATTTGAAGCCTTCCTTAGAATTAAGAGCCTATTCCGGTTTATTTGCTGCGGGACAGATTAATGGTAGTTCCGGCTACGAAGAGGCGGCGGCCCAAGGCTTATTGGCCGGGATTAATGCTGTTTTAAAACTAAGGGAGGAAGAACCTTTAGTTTTCAAGAGATCCGAAGGCTATATGGGGGTTTTAATTGATGATCTGGTGACCAAAGAAAATTACGAGCCTTATCGTTTGTTAACCTCCCGGGCCGAATATCGCTTGAGTTTGAGAGCAGATAGTGCTGATGAAAGACTTACTCCTTATGGAATCAAATATGGTTTAATTTCAACGGCAGAGACAGCAATTTTTAATGAAAAGAGGACCAAAATAAAGCAAGCGATGCAGTTTTTTGTTGATACTTTTTTTACTCCTAATGCGGAAATCCAAGCTTTGTTTCAACGACATAACTTAGCATTTCCCAAAAATAGGTTTAGTTTAGCCGATTTATTAAAAAGACCGGAAATAAGTCTCGATTTTTTGAAGGAATTATCCCCGAACTGTGAATTTGAGGTGGCTATTGTTAATGAAGCAGCAACTCAAATCCGTTATCAAACCTATATTCAAAAAGAAGCAGAACAGGTTGCGCGCCTTCAGGAATTAGAAGAACGGAAAATTCCTTTTAATCTCGACTATGATCAAATCGCTAATTTAGCCAGTGAAGCAAAGGAAAAGTTAAAGAGATTTCAGCCGACTACCTTTGCTCAGGCTACCCGAATTAGTGGGATTAACCCGGCAGATTTAACTGCACTACTCTTTTATTTAGAAAACCAAATAAGGAAGCGATAAGAGAAAATGCTTTTAGAAGAAGAATTATTACAAAAGTTTTTGCAGGAAAGAAAGATAGCCGATCATCAAACAAAAGTGACAAAATTACTAGCTTATTTACAATTAGTTTTAAAGAAGAATGAGGTAATTAATTTAACGGCTATCTCTAATTATCAAGAGGCAATAATTAAGCACCTTTATGATTCTTTACTAATAATTGATCAGCCGCAGTTTCAAAAAGCGAGTCGGATTATTGATATTGGCAGCGGGGCAGGAATACCGACTTTTCCGTTAGCCATTTGTTTTCCCGAGAAAGAGTTTGTTACTCTCGATGCAACCCAAAAAAAGATTAATTTTCAGCAAGCAGTTTCTGAGCAATTGGCTCTCACCAATGTGACCCCTATATGGGGGCGTGCTGAAGAATTAGCTCATCAACGTGAGTATCGTGCACAATTTGAGCTAGTAATTGCCAGAGCAGTGGCGGCTATGAATGTCTTACTGGAATTAACTATCCCATTTGTGCAAATTAGTGGTTTTTCAATGTTTTATAAAGGGAAAGGCTATCAGGAGGAGATTACTGCCTCCCAAAAGGCTCTCAAGTTATTAAATTGTGTCTATCAAAATGTTTCCTTAACCCAATTGCCGAATGAGCAGGGAGAACGCTCCTTAATATTAGTGCAAAAAACCCAAGCAACGTCACCCCAATATCCTCGTAAGCCGGGGATTCCCAATAAAAAACCTCTTTAAATAAATATTTTCACTTTTTTGGCAGGAAGTTAAAAAAAGAATCGCGAAAATTAAAAATACGGAATTTTTAATTTGCTGCGATTTTTTTTTACTACTTTTTATAGGAATTACGTGCTAACTAACTAAAAATTTAACAAAGGAGATTATTTAAATTATGGGAAAAGTAATTGCAATAACCAACCAAAAGGGTGGTGTTGGGAAAACAACTACTTCAATTAACTTAAGTACCTGTCTTGCTCAATTAGAAAAGAATGTCCTGTTGATTGATGAAGATCCTCAAGGTAATGCTACTAGTGGGGTCGGTTTAAAAAAAGGGGAAATAAAAAAGTGTATTTATGATGTTTTAATTAATGAACTGCCTATGGAAGAGACCATTATTAAAACCCAAGTTGATAATTTGGCGGTTATTCCGGCGACCATTCGTTTAGCAGGTGCCGAAGCAGAGTTAGTGGGAATGATGGGCCGGGATCAGCGTTTGCGCCGCGCCTTAGAAGGACTGCGAGATCACTATGATTATATTTTTATTGATTGTCCCCCTTCCTTAGGAAATTTAACCCTTAATGCCTTAACCGCGGCTGACTCCCTCATTGTCCCAATTCAATGTGAATACTATGCTTTAGAAGGTTATAGCCAATTAATTAAAACAGTCCAGTTAGTCCAAAAGTATTCTAATCCTTATTTGAAAATTGAAGGAGTATTATTGACCATGTTTGATAATCGCACCTTATTATCCAACCAAGTTACTGACGATGTACGCAATCATTTTCAAGACAAGGTTTATCAAACTGTAATACCGCGGAATATACGCTTAAGTGAAGCCCCTAGCTGTGGTCTGCCCATCACCCTTTATGATGAAAAATCAAAGGGAGCCGAAGCTTATATGCGTTTAGCAAAGGAAGTGATTAATAATGACTAAAAATAGAGGTCTTGGCAAGGGACTGGGAGCTTTAATTTCGGAGATTGAAGAAGCCGGCGATGAGAATAAAAAAACGAGAGAAGTTGATATTACCCTAATTGATACTAATCCTTATCAACCGAGAACAAATTTTTCTGATGAGAAATTAACCGAGTTAGCTGATTCTATTAAAGAACACGGGGTGATTCAACCTTTAGTAGTTCGTGAGCGGAGAGGACGTTACCAATTGATTGCAGGGGAACGTCGTCTAAGAGCTTCTAAAATTGTGGGGTTAAGTCAGGTTCCAATTGTTATTAAAGAGTTGACTGATCAATCGATGATGGAAGTGGCATTGGTAGAAAATTTACAAAGAGAAGACTTAAATATTATTGAAGAAGCTAATGCTTACCGCAGATTAATGGAAGAATTTCAAATTACGCAAGAAGAAGTGGCCAAGAAAGTGGGTAAGAGTCGTTCGGCAGTAGCTAATGTATTAAGACTACATAATTTACCCCAAGAAATTCAAAATGATTTAAGTAAAAACATTTTAACAATGGGCCATGCCCGAGCAGTCTTGGGGTTAAAAAATAGTGAAAATCAACTGAAAATCTGGGCCAAAATAAAAGATAATAACCTATCGGTACGAGAAACGGAAGATTTGATTAAAAGAATTAATGAAATGGAAAGTGTTTCACGTGAAACAAAAGATAAAACAGTGGATCCATATCAGGATCGGGACCCTAATGTGGTAAGCATTGAAGATGAATTGCAATTGTCATTTGGAACTAAGGTTTCTATAAAACCTAAAGGCCAACACGGGAGGATAGAGATAGAGTATTATTCTAATGAGGAGTTTGAACGTATTTGTGAAAGGTTGATGAAATAGTGGTGTCGTAATTCATTTAGATAATACACTAAATTTAAAATTAGACCTTCATTTTTTTACAAAGGTGGAGGTCTTTTTTTATTTTATTTTAATTACAATATTTTACAACCATTTAAAGGAGTATGGCTAAGTAAGGGCGAATAATATTAAAGAGAAATATATACGTATTAAAAAATGTTTTATTAAAAAAAGATATATATTTACTTACTATAAATAT
>JANQHU010000024.1 GCA_028282485.1 Bacillota bacterium | reverse complement strand
TTCAAACTTCCTATGTAGTTTTGAAAGTGCAACCAAAAGTTGAACTGAAAATAAAATAAGTTTTCTGGTGACAATGGCGAGGGGGAACCACCTGTTCCCTTACCGAACACAGCAGTTAAGCCCCTCCGCGCTGATGGTACTTGTCGGGTGACTGACCGGGAGAGTAAGTCGTTGCCAGGAATATTTTTTAAAAAAGCTTCAGATCTTTCTGAGGCTTTTTGCTATAGTAACATGTTGCAATAATAATAAATAACAAAATAACATTTTTTGCAAATAATTTTTATTGCATAAATCAATAATTCCTGCCTCATAATATTATATATTGAGTTGAAAAATAGTATTTAGGAGGCGTTTTTCATGTATAAATGTTATATCAATCCGGTTACCAGACAAGACTTAAAAGTGAAGAGAGAGCGAATTAAGACTTTAAAAGTAATTAATGAAAAAGTTGCTCAAGTAGTGGTTGAAAATACCATAGATATCAATGCAATAAAAATTGTTAAGATTGATGCCGAACTGAGGGACGTAAGAAATCATGTCTTTGATGATAAAGTAGTAATGCAAGGAGTTATCCATAAGCAAGTATATTATGTTGATCCCAAAAATGACGTAAAACATATTGCCGAAGACATTCCTTTTATGACCACTGTTGAATTACCAGGCGTAATTCCCACCGGTTTTACCGAAGTTCAAAATCACTTATTAAAAATTGATACCAGCTATGTGTTAACTCCATCCTATTATGATAAGTGGGGCAAATTACATCAGAAAGTAGTGGCTGATATTTTAGTTAAAGTTTCCGAATGGACCCAATTGGATGTAGTTACCAAAGTAGACTTATTTCCAAAAATAAATGGTTCTCAAAGAACTCATTATTGTAGAAAATAAGATAATAAACCCTCTCCCTCTTTGAAGGGTATGAATATAAAATAAAAATTAAGATAAGGAAGGCCTTTTGTTACTTTTTTTATAACAAAAGGCCTTTAAGAAATAGTGAAATAAAGATTTTTTTAAGAGGCTTCCAGATTAAGATTTTATTTTTATGAAGGGAATTATCTAATAATAGCGAAATATATAAATAGGTATAAAAATAGAAAAAATTCTTTGTAGTATTGCAAAAAAGTCTTAAAAAAATACGTTAATTTCCAGATAATAGTTATAGAGGAACTTGTAGATCAGAAATTAGTTTTTTTTATGCATTATACTAAATTTAGAGCCAAATTGGGCAGGTGTAATAATGGATCGGGATAAAATTATTATCTCAGCTACCAAAAAGGGATCAGAATTAGCTGATACATTAGCAGAATATTTAAAAGCAGAAATTCGCATTCCTATGCGTTATGCAGATGAATCTCAAAAAGAATTTGGGTATGCTAAATCAGTCAGCGAAATGATTGCTTCTGTTTATGACATGTATCCTACCATTATTTTGATCATGGCCGTAGGACATGCAGTTCGAAATTTAGCTTCGGTTTTACGGAACCGACAGAATAACCCTATGGTAATCGTAATTGATGAAGAAGGCCGCTTTGTAATCAGTTTATTTTTAGGTGATTGGAGCGGAGCAGAGCAATTAGTTAAAGATATTGCTGCCCTCCTAGGGGGAACCCCGATTATTACTACTTCAGCTGATATTAGCCGCTTTCCTAGTTTGGATATAATTGCCAAAGAACATGGTCTCTTTGTGGAGCAACCGGGATTACTACCGAAGTTCACTGCGGCGATTAATAATGAAGAACAAATTGTGGTTTGGGATCGCTTGGGATTAAAACAGTTTTGGCCGGATTATATGCGAGTGGAAACAGAGCGCTTTCCTAAATTATCGGTAGAAGAAAAATTGGTAGTCAATATTGGTTTTGAGGAACCACCCATATCGGCAGTAACCATTTTATTAGTAGCTCTTAGACCAGTTTGTTTGGTAGTGGGAATTGATTCTGCTAAAAATCTCAGTGGAATTAAAATTTCCGGAGCAATTCGCCGTTATTTTCGGGAGCATTATTTATCGATCCGCAGTATTAGCGCCTTAGCAACATTAGATTCCAAGGCAAATGATGCGGGATTAATTGAAGCTTGCAAGGAACTAAATGTGCCATTAATCGGAATAACTAAAGAAGAGATTGAAACTAGTGTGAATAGTGAACACAATATTAAATTTATTCCTAATAAAATAGTTCCAGAAAAAATTTGTGAACTTTTTGCTATTGTCGGGTCCGAGCACGGGGATCTAGTGGGAGGAAAAATGGATTTGGGTCAAATTAATTTAGCGGTAGCCATGAATCCATCCTTAATAAAAAAATGAATAAAGGACTAATTCAAGTTTATACCGGAAACGGCAAAGGAAAAACAACAGCGGCAATAGGTTTAACCGTTCGAGCTCTAGGAAGAGGCTTAAAAGTAGCTTTTTTGCAGCTTTTTAAAGCAGATAAGACCTCGGGAGAACATTTTTTTTTCCGTGAAATAAAAAGTAACTTAACGTATACCTGTTTTGGTGAGGGAGAGTTTATTATTAACCGTTTACCAAATGAAGCAGAGAAAACCCTGGCTAAAGACAATTGGCTGAATATTAGCCAAATTATTTATGGAAAAAAACATGATCTTATTATCATTGATGAAATCAGCCATTTTATTAACCTCGGTTTTATTGATTGTAATACAGTTTTAACTACCTTAAAGCAAAAACCAAATGAGGTTGAAGTAGTCTTAACCGGTAGCAATATGCCAGAAGCCCTTATTTCTATGGCAGATTTAGTTTCCAATGTGGAAGCAGTTAAACATCCTTATAATGAAGGAATAAAGGCACGTTTGGGAATAGAATACTAGTTTTAGGAGAGGATTTTTAAAGTAGTAATGAGTCAATTATTGAGACAAGTAGTTGAGGAAATAAACGGTTTAAATGCGGAGATGATGTCTCAAATCAGAGATTATCATCTTAATTTAACTAAACCAGCAGGGAGCCTAGGGATTTTAGAAGATTTAGCGGTTCAAATGGGAGGGATCACTAGTAATTTTTGTGACAGCCTACCGCGGAAAGCAGTAGTAATTATGGCTGCGGACCATGGCGTGGCCATGGAGCAGGTGAGCGCTTATCCCCAAGAAGTAACTAAGCAAATGATAGCTAATTTTGTTAATGGGGGAGCAGCTATTAATGTTTTAGCCCGTCAGGCGGGGGCCGAGGTTCTTGTGGTGGATATTGGAGTAGCAGCTGAGCTAAATGACAAGGAGA